>NZ_DATMYY010000023.1:0-4771 GCF_035560735.1 Methanospirillum sp. | reverse complement strand
GTAATCATGAGAATAGTGAAGTCAGATACTGGGCAACTGCACTAAAACAACAGGTGCTTAATCATAGATCTGATATATCGTCATTCATCTCATGGGCTAGTTTGGATATTCCTCGTGCATCTGTCCGTAATGAAGTTCCGTCTGAAATAAAAAAGAATCTCGATCAGTTTTGTATATTTTATAAAATCTTAAATTCGCATATCCCAACTATCAAAGAGATTGCAACACTTAATCAGGATCTTCACAGACAGTTTGAACCATTACTGATCTGGGCTGATTCTCAATCTGACTTACATGCCAATCCCGGTTTAGGGAGAAACTGGCTGGTCAGGACTCTTAAAGAGATGCGATCATCAAGTAATAACGCATTAGAATTCATAATGAATGGCACTGTCCTCCAGGAACTATGTCATGATTATTCTGACATTGAGTACGAGTTCCTGTACGATAGGGTGAGTAATCTCCTTTCTATCGGGTATAATGTTACAGATTTCAGACTGGATCCGGTCTTTTATGATCTCCTTGCATCTGAAGCCAGAATTACCAGTTTTATGGGAATTGCCACAGGCCATCTTCCTCAAAAACATTGGTTTGCACTTGGACGTCTACTCACCACGGTTGGAGGAGTAAATACTGCATTGATCTCCTGGAGTGGGTCAATGTTTGAGTATCTGATGCCACTTCTCATTATGCCAACTTATCCAAACAGCCTTCTGGATAATACATATCAGACCATTATTGCACGTCAAATTGAATATGGCCATAACCTTGGCGTACCGTGGGGAATTTCCGAATCTGGATATAATTCTACAGATGCCAATCTTAACTATCAATACCGTGCCTTTGGTGTACCGGGACTTGGATTTAAACGAGGGCTAGCTGGAGATCTTGTTGTGGCACCATATGCTGCTGCAATGGGACTCATGATAGATCCGAATCTGGCCTGTATAAACCTGCTAAAAATGGAGGAACTTGGATTTACTGGAAATTATGGTTTCTATGAATCCATAGATTATACCCCATCCCGTGTAACTCCAGTTAAGAAACATGTGATTGTTCAATCATTTATGGCTCACCATCAAGGAATGATTTTTCTTTCAATTGCATATAGTCTGCTTAACCATCCGATGCAGAGAAGATTTGAATCAGACCCCGAGCTTCAGGCGACTGTAATGCTTCTTCAGGAAAAAACTCCGCGAAACACTCCTTTCTATCTGCATGAAGGGAAAGAAGAGGAAATTCATACTCATATTGGGGAGTCTGATTCCCAAATCCGGGTGTTTAAAACATATCAGACTCCCTGGCCTGAAGTACATTTGCTCTCAAATGACCGATATCATGTCATGGTGAATAATAGTGGTTCAGGATATAGCAAGTGGAATGATCTTGGAGTGACCAGATGGCGGGAAGATCCTACGACAGATAGTTCCGGTTTATTCTGCTATATCAGAGATCTTGCAAGTGGAGAATTTTGGTCAAATACATATCAGCCAACTGAAAAAACTCCAGATTCATACCACGTTATTTTCAAACAGGCTCGTGCTGAATTTCAACGAAGGGACCAGGATTTTGTAACTCGTTCCGAGATAATGGTCTCTCCTGAAGATGATGTGGAGCTTCGAAGAATCCGGGTTACAAATCGCTCACATACCAGGCGAACTATTGAGTTCACCAGTTATGCTGAAGTGGTGCTAGCAACTTCTGCTTCTGATGAATCTCATCCTGCCTTCAGCAACCTATTTGTTCAGACCGAACTTGTTAAAGAAAAGAATGCAATTCTTGCAACAAGAAGAGCACGTTCAGATCGTGAACATCCTCCCTGGATGCTACATCTGATGACTGTTGAAGGCAAACAGATCCGGGCTTCTTCCTATGAAACAGACAGATCACGATTTATTGGAAGAATCAATTCCCTTTCCATGCCATTAGCAATGACTGACTCTTCAACACTTTCAGATACTGAAGGGTCAGTCCTGGATCCAATAGTTGCGATAAGATGTACTATTACGTTGGGACCGCAGGAAACTGCAGGAGTAAACATCTTTACCGGAGTGTGTGAAACCCGGACAGGAGCTCTCGCTCTTATTGAGAAGTATAATGATCGGTACATGGCTGACAGGGTTTCAGAACTGGCATGGACACATGCCCAGGTTATGCTCAGGCAGCTAAATGCAACTGAGCAGGATGCTCAGCTCTTTTGTACCCTTGCCTCTTCAGTTCTCTATTCAAATCCATCCAGACGGGCAAGCCAGAATATTCTTCTTAAGAATAATCGTGGTCAATCAGGGTTATGGGGATATGGTATATCAGGAGATGTTCCGATTGTATTGGTCCGGATTCAGAACCGGGAACGAATAAATTTTGTCAAAGAGATGGTTCAGGCCCATGCATACTGGCGGATAAAAGGATTAGTCGTCGATCTGATTATCTGGAATGAGGACCAGTCCGGATACCGGCAGGAACTTCAGGATGAAATAATGCATCAGATACCTCCGGGTTCTGTTTCACACATGTTAAACAGTAAAGGTGGTATTTTTATCAGACATCTTGAACAGATGTCAGAGGAAGATCGCATTCTTATCCAGACAGTAGCCAGGGTGATTATTACTGATCGTGCTGGGACAATTGCTGAGCAGATGGAGCGGACTAGTTGGAAGAAAATTTTAGTTCCCAAACTGCTTCCTACCCGGGTTCAAAATTCCATTCCAAATATCATTCCAAAGAAAAATGGAGACGATTTAAGTTTCTTTAATGGAATCGGTGGTTTTTCGAAGGATGGACGGGAATACGTCATACTATCAGAAAAAGGGAAAACAACACCTGCACCGTGGGTGAATGTTCTTGCGAATGAAAATTTCGGCACTGTAATATCTGAAAACGGGAGTGTCTATACCTGGGGTGAGAATGCTCATGAATTCAGGCTGACACCCTGGATGAACGATCCTGTTCGGGATCTCTCTGGTGAAGCACTTTATATTAGGGATGAAGAGACCGGTAAATTCTGGTCACCATCACCTTTGCCTGCACAGGGAATAAACCAATATGTTACCAGGCATGGCTTTGGGTACTCAACGTTTGAATCATGTGAACACGGCATTACTACTAAGCTGACCGTTTTTGTCTCTATTGATAATCCTGTTAAATTTTTGACTCTTCGGATCAGGAACAGATCGGGTCGCCGGAGACTTTTGTCTGTTACGGGTTATGTTGAATGGGTACTTGGTGAACTCAGATCCAAGTCCCTCATGTATGTGATAACTGAGATTGATCAGATATCTGGGGCAATCTTTGCAAAGAATCCTTACAACCATGAATTCCCAGGTAGAGTAGTATTCTTAGATTCCAATATCTTAAAAAGGACTGTAACCGGTGATCGGTATGAGTTTATCGGCAGAAACAGATCTCAGGAAAAACCACTTGCGATGGAACAGGTACGGCTCTCAAATAAAGTAGGAGCAGGACTTGATTCCTGTTCGGCTATGCAAGTACTCTGTGAATTGACTGATGGAGAAGAACGAGAAATAATCTTCACCATGGGTTCAGGAAAGGATATTGAAACTACAAGAAACCTGGTTCAGGCATCGAGAGGAATAGAGGCCGCACATGATACACTTAAAGCGGTAAAAGATCACTGGAATCGGACACTTGGTGAAGTAAAAGTTACCACACCTGATCCGTCTGTAGACCTTCTAGTTAATGGATGGTTACTTTATCAGACCATTGTTTTTCGTCTCTGGGGGCGAACAGGTTTTTACCAGTCAGGCGGAGCATTCGGGTATCGTGATCAACTTCAGGATGTACTGGCACTGATTCATACACGCCCTGAACTTACCCGAAAACAAATCCTTCTCACTGCCGGTCACCAATTTCATGAAGGTGATGTTCAGCACTGGTGGCATCCCCCACTAAACCGTGGTGTACGATCACGTTGTTCTGATGACTTACTCTGGCTCCCCTATGCCACCTGCAAATATGTACTCAAAACCCGCGATATCGGTATTCTAGATGAGCAAATACCATTTCTGGAAGGCCGGGCAGTTCCTCCTGAAGATGATTCGTATTATGATCTCCCGTCATATTCAGGAACAACCGGGACCCTGTATGAACATTGTGTAAGAGCTATCAGGTATGGTCTAACCTCCGGTATTCATGGTCTTCCTTTGATCGGTTCAGGTGATTGGAATGACGGAATGAATTTAGTAGGCGCTGAGGGTAAAGGAGAAAGTATTTGGCTAGGATTTTTTATCTTTGATATTTTAATGCAGTTTCAAACGGTAGCGACTCTTCATAGTGATCTGATATTTTCAGAATTCTGTAGGGAGAATGCCGAGATGATGCAGAAAAATCTCAACCTTCATGGATGGGATGGAAAATGGTTCATGCGGGCCTACTTTGATTCAGGTGAACCACTAGGTTCTTCAAAAAGCACCGACTGCATGATAGACTCCCTTTCCCAAAGTTGGAGTGTCATCTCCGGGGGAGCTTCTAAAGAACATGCATTGTCTGCGATGGAAGCAGTAAAGAAATATCTTATCCATCCTGATGACCGGTTGATCACTCTTCTTTCTCCTCCATTTGATAAGGCTCCGACTAATCCCGGATATATCAAAGGATATGTACCTGGGATCAGAGAAAATGGTGGACATTATTCCCATGCAGCGATGTGGGTGGTAATGGCTTATGCAAAGTTGAAGGATCATGAACAAGCCTGGGATCTGATTCCTTATGTCAGCCCAATTCATCATGGTACTACTTTAAGTGATATTCATAG
>NZ_DATMYY010000022.1:0-4546 GCF_035560735.1 Methanospirillum sp. | reverse complement strand
AGAATATCCTCTGTACTTTGTTAAATTTGAATCTTTGAATCCCGCTCTTGCCATGTGTTGTCTTTTTTCTCCCGCCCAATTTTTCTTGCAAGAACAAGAGAACCATCAGCAGGGAATCAGGTACCATGTGAACACTGTTGCACACAAAAACCCATCACCATCATAGATGCATCTAAAACGTTTCATCGAAAAAAAGAAAGATGGCTGAACCATCCATGAGATAGGTTGTATTACCCTGTGTACCGCATCACAGGAGCCTTTCGATGAACACCTGAGAGAACAGCCCGAACACGTGAGACCGGCGTTGTATAAAGCACTCCACCAATTTCAAGGTAAAGCCCTCTGCCACTTTCAGAAATTCTGAAGACCCCGGGTACAGGACCAGAGATATCTCCTGGACCAAATCCAAGGATTGATAAAGATACCTCTTTGATCTGGAGACTAAATCTTCCAATCTCATCAATAAATACCAGTACCTTATCCCCGTCCTTTATCATTCTTCCACACAGTTCATACGGGGAAGCATGTTTGATCTGTTCTACAAATATGTTCATCTTCTTTCCCCCATCAGCGATCCAGATTGCTCCCTCATCGGACAGAAGTACATGTGGCTTGGCTGTTTGTTGAGTATCATACAGATAAGCCGTCTCTTCTGTTTTTCTGAGGGGGGTGCTGTACGGTAATGTTGCCATTGAAGATGCGGGCAACAGAGTGCCCTGCATCTTGTAGAGTCTGGTCGGCTCATAATTCACCTGTCGCATACCACCCATACTCCCAACCATCCACCCAAATAATATTCATGGAGGAGTAGTACCGGTCAATAACGCATCATCAGCAGTCCGCTTTACTTCACGCTGATAACAGGAGTCACACAGGTGAGTTCTAGAATGGGGATCTACCCATACAGCTGGCTTTAGAGAACAGAGATCGCATTTTTGTGACACATTCTGAATCCTCGCCATACTACTCGTATCAATAATCCCGGGAAGTGCGATCATCTCTGCAGCTTCTCGTGAGACCACCCTTTGATAGCATGAATTACAAAGCATGAGATCAGGTTTCAAGTGGTCAGATTCTCTGTTCCTTATGACTCGCTCCCTGTACTGTGATGGCCGTTTCCCACACACACAGCAGGACGTGCGAACAGGAAACTCACCAGTTGATACAAACATCCCTGATGAAAGAGAACCAATACTGACACCTGCATCAGATATGGTGCCGTGTTTGTTTACATCGGGATTGGCAGATTCATTTTGATCAATATCTGATTTCAGATCAGAATCTCTCTGTGAAGAACCTGGATCCTCTGAAGCATACGTGGCAGTATCTTTTCTTGCATCACCCACTCCCCCGGCTCCTCCATTATCATCTGGAGGAATCTGATCATCTCCGGTCTCATCCCTGGCTAGCCATATCAAACCACCCTTTTTCCAGGCAGTATACAGATCAGAATCCCAGATATAGGCTTTTGACCTGCGATATGTGGTGCATCCCCCATCACCCCTTGACTCTGTCCGGTCAAGATACGAGATAGCAGGACACTTCTCAAGAAGACCTGAGTATGACTTGCCATGTGACCGGTATCCGTGGAGTAACTTGTTGACATTAGAATTTGTCCAGCCTGTTTCACGTTGAAGTTCGGATACTGTCACTTCATACCGGTTGAGTGAAGCAATCAGGGAAAGAAGGGCAGTTTCACGTTTTGTAAGTTTATATGCCTGACCTCCACCATCACTGTTCAGACTCATAAAAAGTCGAGACGCTTCAGTAAAATCACATTCAGTAGCAATTACACAGTTAATTCCACTTTCGACCCTTTGCTCACGTTGCTTCTGACAGAGTGCTGCGTTGGTTCTGATAAGATCAAGCAGCATATCCGGATTTCGCCGGTTTTCTGATGACTGGAATCTGATTCGTGTTGCAAAAGGAATAACAACCCAGACCTGCTCAATCTCATCCCAGATCTTTCTGCAGACCCTGACCTCTTCAGATTCCTGTGTCGGAGTGCCCGGGAGTTGTCCGGCAGCAGCGAGTGTCCGGTCAAGAACCTTTTCATCCTGCATCTCACTGTCATCTATCCAGCAGGTGAGCATCCGGTTGAAAACCTGATCATCACCGGCTCCTTCAACCTTGGCAATCCACCATACACACCTCTGTGGAATCGTGCAGATCTGTGGTTTTCGATCCTTGCTAACCGTCCTGTACGGGAAGGGTTTTTGAAAAGAGGTTGTAACCCCCTTGAGGATCTCCTGCATCTGATCTGAAAGATTCACATCATCAAGAGTGATCACGGTGCCAGGCATCAGATCATCCATGTAAAAGAGGGCTTTGTCACTCATCCGCCCTTCAAGTCTCAATGCTGGTGGAATCAGGGATTTCATCGTCTCAATAGCATGGGACTTTCCCTTCCCGGACTCACCTGTGATCGAGACATGCAGCCCTTTGCTATTGATTACTGACCTCGAGACCAGCGAATGAACCAGACACTCGGCGACCCTTTGATCCCCTTCATGCGAACAGGCAAAAGTCTCAAGTATGAAGGCCAGAGGATCCCCGTTGGCAAGAATATCCTGTGCACGTAGCTGAACCAGATCCAAATCTCCATCACCGGGTTTCTCTTTCTCTAAACCTGAATTGGATCCCGTCTTCCTGTTTTCAACAGCCGGTCCATCACCGATCTCATCATCAGGATCAATTCTCCCTTCTGTAATCAATTTGGCTTTTATTCTGGCCCGACGCCGTTCAGCGATTCGTGTCTCGAAATCATATCTGCCAGGTTCAAATTTCTTGCGAAGTTCATGCCACCGCTGTCTTCCACTCCCACACGAATCATGATGACATCCGGCAAATATAGCACCATTCTCGAATTGTATGGCAAACGCACCATCCTGGTGTGCATCAGAAAACGGGCATGAATGAAGGGAGAAGAGAATGCCTCCCTGGTATGGCTTTGATGTATAGGATAAACCGTGCGTTGTGAGCCATGACCCAAGATCAAGAATCGAACTCTCTCCAGAACTAGCAACGTGAGAATTCAACGCAGATGACTGTGCAGATGTATTACAATGCTGCTCCAGGTATGAATGTCCTGAATCTATGTTTTCAGCATTTTTCGAGCATTCAGTAATCAGTGAAACGAGTTCGGAGGCAGTCACAATCTGCCTTTCTCCGCTGGGTGATAGAATTTTGGCACGACGATGAGGGCGATCAGGCAGATTGTCACCCTTGCGTGATGTGGTTCCATATACTTTCCAAATCCTGGAAGCATTGAAGTTCGCGGTATCAACCCTGCAAATTTCATCTGAAAATTTTTGATCGAGCACCCCGAGAACTGATCGGACAAGGTCTCTTCCAACATCATCGTTAGGGAGATCGATGGCATACAGGAGATGTGCACCATTTCCAGAGTCTGCTAGAATGGGTTCTTTCCATCCTTTCTCCAGCAGAAATTTCCTGATCTCCTCTGCTCGCAACAATGCCTCGTCATGCTCAGTATCAGAAGAGGATATCCCGGATTTTCGTACTGGATCAATATCTATCGGTAACCACCGGCGACGGATAATATCAGAATCTGCTGTTGTCTGATCCTGCCTGCCAATACGATACTTGATCCGGTTTGCCCGCCGGGCTAGAAGATCCCGTGTGACTTCATTCAGTGTCACATAGATTCCATGCCCTCTTAGGTCACGATCCTGTGAATAGATAGCCAAAGCGGCTTTTTCAAAATTATCAAAATACCCGGACGATACGCCGTCTTCGCTAAGTATCCTGATTTCTATGACATGACCAGGTGTGAACAGGCAATTCAGAGTTGCCAGGATCTCGTCGTGCTGATCATCAGGAGCCATAGCATATTCTCCCCTGACTGCATTCTATTGGAAAACTCAAAAGAGAACGAAGAGTTTCAGAGGCATAGCACAAAGACACAAATTGACCACAGTATACACTCATAGTAACACCGGGAGGGGAATCGCTCCACCTGCATCAACCAGGTACCGTCTCCATCCTGCCTTATGCCGCACCCAGTACTCAACAGATCCAGGATATCGGGATAATCGTACAAGTTTTGATAATGCCTCAACATCACTTTTAATTGATCCTCTCCGGATGGATCTGGCACAAATAAAGAGGGTCTTTCCATCTTTATTCCAGGCAATCAGATTGATTCCCACCGGCTCATGAGTGTGACTCTCTGCGACCCTGAGAACCGCATACCCATGATCTACAAGAAAATCTCTTGCACTATACTCTGCAGTTCGTCTCGTCCAGTAATTAGAAGTGCTACTTCTCATAGAACCACCGGATAGGCATTATCAGGGAAGGAAAAATCTCCCTGAATGTTTATATCGCACCTCAATCCACAACCGATGATTGGCGATATGCTTAACCAGACAAACGGCAATACTTCCACATCCCCCTCTATGATCTGCCGCCAAGCTCGTTCATCTGCTGGGGGGTACTCCATTTTGTTTCTTGCAGTGTTCATACGATCAACCTCCTGTTATGGATTGACACATCATTCCGATAACAGTGAAAAACTGTAATC
>NZ_DATMYY010000021.1:0-4709 GCF_035560735.1 Methanospirillum sp. | reverse complement strand
ACAACTGACTTGTTTATCTTTCTGACAGTTATCCAAAAGAAGATGACTGCCAGAACAGTCAGATATACAAAAGACAGCGCAATCTGAACCGGATTGTATGAAAAGACAAGTCCGAGAGACGAGAATTGATCACCGATAATGAAATACCGCAGACCATCTGTCAGATGTGAGATAGGATTCAGATAAGAAAACTCCTGGATCACCGGCGGGAGTCCGTTTATCGGATACAGGGCATTTGATGCAAAGAAAAACGGCATCGAAAGTAAAGTGGTAATTCCCTGGTATCCTTCAGGAGAAGTTGTCGTAAATGCCACATAGAGCGAGACACAGATGATGGCGGTTGAAAAAATCCCGATAAACAAAACTATACCAATAATGGAGATCAGGATCTGAACCGGATTCTGGCCTGAAAATGCAGTGACCCCAAGTATCATTCCAAGGATAACAATGATCGTGGTTTGTATCAGTGATTTCACGATCACAGAAAGGGAAATTCCGATAACAAGATTCCTTCTGGGCATCGGACTTGCAAGAATCTCTCTCAGGATTCCCCAGTCTTTATCAAAAAAGACAGAAAAGCCTCCATAAAGATTTGAAAACATGATCGTCACAGCGATCATACCCGGGGTCATATAGGTCAGGTAATTGATAACCACGACCCCGGCCGGTGGAATTGCAGCCTGAAGAATTCTCTCAAACGTTCCAGCCATTGCAAATCCAAATAAGGCAAGCCAGAGAACGGGGTGGAGCATTGAGGTGAACAACTGGTCCTTGAACCTGAAATACCGGTTCATATCTCGCATAAATATGGGGAAAAACCCGGGAGTCTCCATTAATCCCTCATCTCCGTGCCGGTGTAGTGCAAAAATACATCATCCATACTTGGTTTTTTGAGATTAACAGCACACACATCAATCTGTCCTTCGTTCACTTCCCGTATGATCTCAGGGAGCAGACGTGTCCCGTCATATTCTGACGTAATGAGTAGTTTTCCTTCATAGCAGGAGATTTTCCGAACTCCTGAAAGATTTCGCAGAATTTCTGTTGCACGGGTGTTGTCTGATGTTTCAAGATACACGATATCGTTTCCAAGACTCTGTTTGAGTTCTGCCGGGGTTCCCTGAATGACAATCTTTCCGTGATCGATAAGAGCAATCTGGTCTGAGAGGAGGTCTGCCTCATCCATATAATGAGTCGTCATAAAGACCGTTGTTCCTTCATTATTTACTGAACGCAGATAATCCCATGTCTTTCTGCGGGTCTGCGGGTCAAGCCCGATTGTCGGCTCGTCAAGGAAGAGAACTTTTGGCCTTGTCATAAGACCCCGTGCTATCTCAAGACGCCGTTTCATACCACCGGAAAGGGTGCTGACGAGAAGATCAGCCTTTTCAGTGAGCTCAACAAGGTTGAGCAATTCAGTTATCCGGTTTTTCTTTTCAGTACTTCCCATCTGGTAAATACTGCCATGAAACTCCAGGGTTTCCCTGACAGTCATATCCTTGTCGAGAGTGATCTTCTGAAATACAATCCCGATAGACTGCCTGACATTCTCCTGTTCAGACCCGAGATCATATCCTGCAATGTGTACCGTTCCTTTTTGAAGTGGAAGCAGAGTAATCAGGGTGTTTATCACCGTGCTCTTTCCAGCCCCGTTCGGACCAAGAAATGAAAAGACCTCTCCCTTTTTTACCTGAAAGGAGATATCCTTCACAGCCTCCAGGTCACCATATGAATACGAAAAATTTGAAACTTCAACGATATTTTCATTCATGAACTAATTCCTCTTCAGCACCAAGAACCAGACTATTGTTTCGGAAAGATACAATTTTCAAATATACACCGGTGACAGATCTGGGATCTTCCATCAGGGTTTCCGGATTTCCGGTTGCAATAATCTCTCCCCCCATATTGCCACCCTGTGGACCCATGTCAATGATCCAGTCAGCCTGCCTGATCACATCATTATTGTGTTCGATAACAATAACCGAATTTCCCTGATCAACAAGATGATGAATAATTGTCAGCAACCGTCTGGTGTCTGCCATGTGCAGTCCGGTTGTCGGTTCATCCATCACGTAGATATTCCCTTTTTTATGCAGTTCTGTCGCCAGTTTCAACCGCTGCGCTTCTCCACCAGATAACGTACTCAGTGACTGCCCGACCTGCAGATAATCAAGTCCGACATCGGCAAGAACGCGAAGTTTTCGCTTAACATCCGGTGTTTCAAAGAAATCAGCAGCATCTGCTACTGTAAGTTTCAGGATCTCTGATATTGTTCTTTCTTTATATGAGAGAGAAAGAACTTCAGGGTTATAGCGTTCCCCGTTACATGCATCGCATATCGTTGTAAGATCATCAAGAAAGTGCATCTCCATCTTGAGAACACCTGTTCCTTTGCATTTCGGACAAGCACCTTTTGAATTAAAACTGAAACAGGAGGGATCAGTGCCGGTTGCCTGCCCAAGTTCTTTTCTGACAGCATCAAAGATTCCAAGATATGTCAGGGGATTAGATCGTGAAGATCTGCCGATCGAGGTCTGATCGATAACAATCGCATCAGGGTGTTTTTTACAAAAGACTCCGTGAATGAGTGAACTTTTACCTGAACCAGCAACTCCTGTGACACACACCAGGATTCCTTTCGGGATATCAACTGAAATATTCTTCAGGTTATGAAGCGATACATTTTCAACCCTGAAATAGCCCTTCGCCTCTCTTCGAGTCTGGTTCCCATCTCCCACCCGGTTCAGGTATCTCGAAGTGAGCGTATCTGATGCATATAGGCCGTTCACAGATCCGGCATACTGAACCTCTCCACCATGGGATCCTGCACCAGGCCCGATATCAATGACATAGTCACTTGCCTGGATAATCTCGGGATCGTGTTCAACAACAAGAACAGTGTTCTCTTTATCCCGAAGATCTCTCATTATTTGAATAAGGTTTCCAATATCCCTGGGATGCAGGCCGATACTTGGTTCATCAAGGACATACACCAGGTTGGTTAGAGTGCAATCCAGTTGCTTTGCAATTTTTACTCTCTGGGATTCACCACCTGAAAGTTTTACAACCGGTCTGTGAAGTGAGAGATATCCTACCCCGATATCAATGAGATACTGGATAATAACCTTCATCCTGGCAATAATGGGCTCTGCATACGGGTGATCGACCTGATCAAGGTATACCAGGAGATCAGGAAGTTCGAGAAATACAAGATCAGGTATCGTTCTTCCCTGCACCTGAACAGTTCGTGCACGTTCATTCAATCGTGAACCATTACAGTGAGGACACGTCTCGTACCTGAAAAATCGTGTGTAGGCATCAGAATTTTCCTCTTTATTCAGATAACTCTTCTTGAGTCGCGAGATGACTCCTTCATGCCTGGATGTATACTCTTCTCCAAAACGTTCAGCTTTTACTGCAGTCTGTGGTTTATACAGGAGGTTATATTGTTCTTCTTCGCTCAGTTCGCATACCGGTTTATGTGGATCAAATAACCGGGAATTCATCAGTGAATTCCAGTAATACCCACCTTTTTTGTATTGAGAATGCAGAATGGCACCATCTGCAACAGATTTGGTCTCGTCTATCAGTTTCTTCTCATCGATGACCATCAGTTGTCCAAGTCCCGAGCATTCAGGACACATCCCGTCTGCATTGTTGAATGAAAACAGATTTGACCCGCCAATTAACGGATCACCACACCGGGAGAAGAGAAGCCGTAAGTAGGTATAAATCTCGGTCATGGTTCCAACCGTAGATCTGAGAGTCTGTCCCGGTCGCCTCTGATCGATGACAATCACAGGAGAAAGATTTGAGATCTCATCCACGTCAGGTCTTGAAATCTTTGGCAGACGGGACCGTTCAAATGTCCCGAATGTCTCTATCAGTTGCCTTCGTGCTTCTGCACTGATTGTATCAAAGACAAGTGAACTCTTCCCGCTGCCTGATACCCCGGTTACTACAACTAACTTATTTTTTGGAACTGACACTGAGATATTTTTTAGATTGTGTTCTCTCGCTCCCACAATCCTGATAGGCTCGCTCATTTTCTCTGACCTGATCCCTGTCCCATCTCATTTTCTGGAATATAATCGTGTGCAGCATTATACTCATGAATGAACCGGAGGGCCCACTCCCGTTCAGCCCTGATAAGATGCTGTCTTCTGCGGGCCAGATGAATATTCCCGATTTTACATCCATGATCGAGGAGATAGGTTTCAAGTTCCCCATAACAGGTCAGTCTGGCATCAATTGAGGTGAGATACCCGTTCATCACCGAGTTTACTTCAGCCGGGGTGAGAATGTGAAGGTTGGCCAGAGCAAGATCAATCTGGTATATCGAGATCTCCAGTTCTGACATAATCCCGGTGATATGGTTTTTTAGTTCTAGTCCACCTTTTTCTGTCAGAGTATAGGTTTTCTTTACTTTGTTGGAATCGGTGACTGAGAGATTGACATCGACAAGGAATTTTTTTTCAAGTTTTTCAAGAACCTTGTAGATAGAGGAGATGGATATCTCAGTCCAGTATCGCATATCCTGCTCCACAACGTTCTTCTCAATCTCGTATGGATACATTGGTTTTATGGATAGTAACCCCAATAGAGCAGCTTCCATATTAGAGATTCCACTCATCCAATATTGTACTATTACAATACTATATCAATACCACACTTTATCTATAAGAGATCCCCGCACTCAATATTAC
>NZ_DATMYY010000020.1:0-4257 GCF_035560735.1 Methanospirillum sp. | reverse complement strand
ACGATGACTATCGAGGAACTCCGCACTAAAGTTCAGAAACTTGAAGAAGAAAGGGTGGAACTCCGGACATTTATTGATGAGATGGCCCTCATGCGAACCAATCAAAAGGAAGGGGATATTGATTGGTTTATTCCATCAGAGAGGTTTACTGGTGTTTACCGTACGATGGCAGAGGGAGTCAACGAGCAGGTACGAGAGCACCTCGCGGTAAAAAAACGGATTGTTGAAATTATCAGGCATTTCAACGAAGGCGATTTTTCCCAGAGTATGGAGCAACTTCCTGGGAAAAAGGCATTTATCACCCGTGATGTGAACCAGTTTCGGTCCCGGATTCTTGAACTTTTTTCAGTTCTCAATGATCTAACCACTGCTTCATCTGATGGAAAACTATCCACACGAGCCGATATCTCAAAGTTTGAAGGAGAATGGAAGACCCTTGTTCTGGGTATCAACCAGATGCTCGATGCAATATTACTCCCAATCGGAGAAGGGAACCGGATATTAAGACAGATAAGAGGGGGAGATCTTCGAGAAAAGGTCGAGACTGAATGTTATGGCGATCATGAGGAGATGAAGAACGCCATTAACGGAGTGCATCAATGGTTGTCAGAACTCATCGAGTATGTCACTAAGATATCACATGGGGATATGACTGCCCAGATGAATATGGCATCTGATAAAGATCAGATTTATGAGTACCTGATCAAGATGAAAGAAAGCATCAATGTACTGGTACAGGATGCAAACATGCTTTCTCAGGCAGCTATTGATGGCAAACTCGATACCAGAGCCGATGCAACAAAGCACGAAGGAGACTATAGAAAGATCATAGAGGGAGTCAATAAAACTCTAGATGCGGTTATCGGCCCTCTTAATGTAGCTGCAAATTATGTGGAGCGGATCAGCAAAGGTGATATTCCGGTTCAGATCACTGACACATATAGTGGTGACTTTAACGTAATCAGGAATAACCTCAATATCTGTATTGATGCCGTGAATGCTCTCGTTTCGGATGTCGATATGTTATCAAAGGCAGGAGTAGAAGGACGACTTCAAACCCGTGCTGATGCAACCAAACATCAGGGTGATTTTAGAAAGATCGTAGAAGGAGTGAATGAAACACTGGATAGTGTTATCGTTCCGGTCAATGAAGCACTCAGGGTTTCAAAAGAGTATGCAGACTCCAACTTTGCTGCACGATTCGATCCCTCTCTGAATATTTCAGGAGACTGGATCGCGTTTAAAGATGCTCTGAATAATATCGGGATTCAGGTATCAGAGGCGGTCAGACTTATTAACAAACAGGTGATGGACCTTGCTACAAATGCAGAAGAGGCAACAACAAGTATTGAGGAAGTATCAGTTGGTGCACAGCAGATCGCAAGGAGTGCCGGAGAAGTCAGCAGTAACTCGATGAAAGGGGAAGATGGCATCACCCAGGTGCTCAAAGCAATGGAAGATCTGAATAGTACCGTTGCAGAGGTATCAAGAAGGGCAGAACTCGTCTCTATCACAGCAATTCAGGCCAATAATTTTGCAAAGAACGGTGTAGAACTTGCTCATAAATCTGAAACTGCAATGAACGAGATAAAACGCTCATCTGCAGAGGTTGATCAGATCGTCAAAGAGATCAATCAGAAGATGGATGAGATAGGAAAGATTGTCCGTCTCATATCAGATATTGCAAATCAGACCAACCTTCTTGCCCTGAACGCTGCAATCGAGGCTGCACGGGCAGGTGAAGCAGGACGTGGGTTTGCTGTTGTTGCAGCTGAAGTCAAATCCCTTGCACAGGACTCCCACAGTTCTGCAGAAAACATTGAAGATATGATCTCTGATCTGCAGAATAAAGCAAAAATAACTAATGAAGCCATGGGACAGGCCGGTGAGATCGTTGAGACAGGGAGTTCAGCTCTGATTGAAACATTAGGGGCGTTTAACCAGATTGCCACCTCTATTGACGAGATCACCAGAAATGCAACCGATGTTGCATCTTCATCAGAAGAACAGGCTGCATCAGTTCAGGAAGTTACTGCAAGCATCAATGAAGTAAGTAGCCTTGTTGAAAATACTACCAAGGAAGCAGGAGATGCTGCTGCAGCAACTGAAGAAGCATCAGCCTCTATTGAGCAGATAAGCAGGGTTGTCGGGAATGTGAGTGGGATTGCTGATGTGGTCTCACGAGAGATGGCAAAATTTCGGATTTAAAAGCAAAAACAGGACTTGCTGATATCAGAACCCTCTCACGAAGAGAGGCTTAGGACCATGTATCTCCTGCAAATTTCTGGTTCATCGGTATGGATGATACGGTTTTTCCAGAACACCCGATATTGTTCTTGATAATACAACCTCGGTGCTGACCGGTCCAGTCACAGATATCGATCAGGCGACGGTGGGCGGATGATGGGGAGTGCATTCTGTGGACATTAAGAAAGAGGCTCGAGAGCGGGGAGAATGTGGAAAGGATATGGTAACCCAGATTGACCTCATAGAAGTATCTCTACAATGAGCAATACAGAGTTAGAAGGAACTTGTTAATTCTGGTTTTTGAATGGTTGTACAAATATTAAAAAGGGACCAGGGTATTGGTCATTCTTTTTCCGGATAAAATACTGCTATCGGATTAACTCCAAAGTTATACCAGAATGCAACTTCTGCGAGCACTTTCTGGCTATATTCTCCATTATTCTTTACCATTCCCCAAAGAGCATAATGCCCTTCTCTACTATCTCCTGCTGCGTTTTTCGCGGATAACCCTGCAACTCCGACATATGATTCTGAAAAAGCAATTATCTCATCACGAAGAATTTTTGCATCGATATTTCCATCCAGATTCATGGCCAAAAACGCAATTTTTGTTGCATCATAACACCCATATGCATATCCGTCAGGCTCTTTTCCAAGTGTTTTCTTCAGAGACTGGTATACAGGATTGCTTTTGAAATTGACTCTCGGGCTGATAGACAGAGCGGTAAAGTTACATGTGTATGCGTACTCAGGCACGCTGCCTGAACCAGTCAAGGCAGGAGTCAGAGCATTACCATCACACCCGATCCATCTCACCTTATCAAGATGTGGATATTTGTTTTCGGATGCTTCTTTCATAATCTGCTCTAATTCGCTAAAGGATACCACATACACTGCGACATTTTTGCCATCGGTTGTTTTCAGACTCTCTCCGACTAACGTGTCGAGGTTTTCGAGAGAATCGGCATATGATGTTGTAGTAGGATCATACCAGATTCCTTCCTCCATTGTCATGTGTTCTGAAAGATTCCCTTTCACCGCTTTTACTAGACCCTTACCCCATATGTCGTCTCTTGCATAGGGAATTATGGTGGTGATGCCATTCTGTTTAAACAGTTCAATGGTTGACAGGGCCTGGACAGAATCATCAGGATTAAACCGGAGGATATTATCGTCAGGTATTGATAATTCAGGAGCTGAAGAACCAGCTGAAAGAATCAGAACTCCGTTGGAATCTGCATAATCCTTTATGGCCTCTACCTGTGCACTGGATATATATGAGATGACCATAGTGACACCTGACTCATGAAGCTTTTTAATTGCATCAAGGGCCGAATTAGGATCTGAACCCACATTTGTCGTCACTCCATTTACATGGATTTTTGATCCACCCTTGCTGAGGAATGTATTCAGATTTGATATTGCAAGATTGAAGGCTGCCTGAGAGGATTCTCCACCTGATGTCAAAGACCCGTTTGCCGGGAATACTCCATACAGAGTGATGGTCGAATTATCAGAACAGGCACTTTCCGCAACACAAATGGAACAGACACACATCCCAATAAGAAGAATTACTCCGGTAATTACCCGAAATGTGCCTTCATTACTAAAAGATAACATAAACTAAATCACGTGTTGAATATTTTACATTTGTGATTTATACTTTTGATAACCGGCCTTGTCTGATTGGTTCGACACACAGACATGAAAGGAGATAGAAACTGAGAGGTACTTGGTGATTGATACGTACACCCTCGGTAAGACTCATCCAAAACAGGTGAGAATTCTCACCTTCAAACTGCTGAACAGATAGAAAAAACGATTCGTATTGCCATAGAGGGGAGTATAAGCACAAAACACCCCTATCTCGTGAATATTGCCAACGGTCAGACAATTATTTAAAGGGATCGCATTACTGAAAAGACACAGTACTAGATCAATCATTGCACACCATAATCCTGACAACACCATATCGAATATTAAAAAACCAAAAACAATTTGTTTTCTTAG
>NZ_DATMYY010000019.1:0-2139 GCF_035560735.1 Methanospirillum sp. | reverse complement strand
GTTTTCACCGATACTGGTAATCTCGGTAACTGTCTAAACTGAGGTACGTGAAATTGTGGTGAGAACCCTTTCCGCTGTCGAATTTGTTTTTTCAATATCTTGTTCCAGTTTTCCGAAAAAAACTCGGTTTTTCCGATATCGGCAATTCTGATTACTCCAAAAAACCCATTCAGATAAAGCCTACCTCTGGCAAGCCTCTCATCCAACGTCTTACAACCGATGATGGAAGGCTTGCTGATAGCTTTGCCCACGTTTATGGTGATCTTTGGACGTGTGGGATTCTCATCTATTTGCATCTCATACTTGGTGCCCCATGTGGTGAAGTTCTTGACTGTTTCCAGGTTTATGCCAATACAATAAACCAGGGATCGGCCATTGCCCTTGATCCTACCACACATCTGAAACATCTGCATAAATATCTCGGTCTGGCGCATGATCCTGGCAGCTTCTCTGGTCTTGCAGAATCTGTCCATGCAATGCCCTGGAGTATCTGCACCTCCAACCAAGATCATGACCTTAGCAGGCTTCTTATCCCAATGATCCTCGCCTCCCCAGTTACCAATCCAAGTGTAGAAGTAGAAGCGACCAGAGTGACTATCTGGGCCTCGGTAATATGTCACTATCAAATCATTCTCCGCTTTCCTGTGCTCAGTATTATGGAACCAGCCCAGTTCCTCCGCTACCATCTTTCTTATGGCATCTGCTTCTGCTGCTTTCCTGGCAACAATAACCACACGTCCCTTCCCTTCTTGGTTTAGTATTTCCAGGATTTCTTCCCTGATACATGGCAACTGGGCATTGAAGGAATTCCTTCCCTCGCCACTCATTTTGTAGCTGTCTGCTAGTATGAGCTGCTCCCCTGCAGAGTCGGTAGGATCTCCCCCTTCGCCCAGCAAAACGGTGGGCATGTGACCTCCGTTTGGCATGTATCTATCGTAATTATACCGGCCCTTTGTTGCCGTAATGAAGACCACCTTCTTCCCCATTTTAATACTCTCTGTGATAAAGTCTTCCAGTGCCTCTCTTTCATCCACGTTATCAGCTACTAGATTAACTACGTACCGTCCATTTGTCCATTCTAGTTCCAGGTCAAGGCTTTTGTTGCCCATTAGCTGGGACAGTGGGTCTAGGATATTTTTAATACTTGATAGTCTTTCAATGGGTCTTCGCTTATCTATGTGTAGGTATATCATTTCATTGTTTACTGCAACATAGTGCCCGAAATGTTTCGGATCTTCCGTGTCAATGTAGAATGGGTTTGGAATCCTCACGTTGAGTAGCCGCTTCCCATTTTCTTTATCCGTTGATTGATTTATGCATCTCAAAATTGCATCCTGTGTCCGTTCATCGGCTATCAGTTCATCGATGTTAGACAAGAGTGCCTTTAGTTTAGGGTATTCACCATCTGGGGTGCTCATGATGCCACAGAAGCGACTACGGTACTGTGTTGGCATTCCATCTTTCACGTCGAAGATTTTGATTGAAACTGTTTTGCCAAATTCAATCAGGTGACACTCATCTATCAACAGAACCGTGCAACATTTTAGTATTTTTTCAATTCTGCGTGTTCCCAAGCTGGGTTCTTCTGGTCTGGTCTGCAGATCCCGGTATCTTGAGAGCATCGAAGCTATGATCCCACTGTATGTGATTCCATAACCCACAACTTTTTCATCTTCTTCGGTTACTTGTACACTTTTATATACCGGGCAATTCTTTTTCAATTCACATTCCTTACAATCCACAACATACTTGTACCATTCTTTCAAGTCAGGATTCTTCTTTATCATTTCCTTAACTTTGGGACAGTCCATGTTTGTTGGAAAAGCCATAGTCAGTAATCCATCTGTAATCAGCTTAAACCTGGTAGCATCGTCTGGGGCATCTGTCATTGCGTCGCAGTATTGAACGCAGCTTCGCAGTACATCACTTGCACCTGATTTGAGTGGTTCAATCAGCAAGAATTTCTCACCTGTATCGATAGGCGATGAACCTAAGCCAGTGGTGCCCCCTGCCCCGGTGTCTTTGGCAACTGTAATGGGCTTGCCTTTCTTTAATTGACGAAAAATTGCTTTGGCCTCCACTTTCGCTGGGTGTGGATTCCCTTTGTAGATATCGAGTGTTATAGGAATTGTCATACTG
>NZ_DATMYY010000018.1:0-9779 GCF_035560735.1 Methanospirillum sp. | reverse complement strand
CGTTCCTCATCTGGCAGATGGAAGAATCATTGTAAGTCCTCAAGAGTTTGAAGCTGTCGAATACCAAATGATTAGGGATAAAATCGATGTTGGAGTTCTGTTTCCCTTTATTTCAGATAACTTCATTGAAGATATCACCTGCGATGGTTTGGGTCCGATCTTCATTGAACATAAGATCTTTAAAGGGCTGAAATCAGTAGTTGGATTTGATTCTGAACCTGTTCTGGATGATTTCTGTATTAAACTTGCAGAAAAGTCAAGGCGCCCGATCACATACCGAAATCCAATTGTTGATGCAACGCTCCCAGATGGATCGCGTATTAATATTGTGTATTCATCAGAGATCAGCAGGCGTGGGAGTAACTTCACCATTCGTAAGGCAATGGATGATGTCATCTCTATCACCAAGCTTGTTGAGTTCGGAACCTGTAGTTATGCCTTGGCTGCGTATTTGTGGATCTGTATCGAGAACGGTATGTCCATGTTTATGTCTGGTGAGACAGCAAGTGGTAAAACGACTAGTATGAATGCCCTTACCACATTCATCTCACCTGAAGGTAAGATAGTAAGTATTGAAGACACCCCTGAAGTTATCATCCCTCACAGGAATTGGGCACGTGAGGTTTCTAAAGGGAAAGGGAAAGGTGAAGGAGAGGGTGGGGATGTTACCATGTTCGATCTGCTTCGTGCAGCACTCCGACAGCGTCCGAACATGATCATTGTCGGAGAGATCCGTGGAGTTGAAGGAGCCGTCGCGTTTGGTGCTATGCAGACCGGTCACCCGGTGATGTCAACATTTCACGCTGCATCGGTAGAAAAACTGATTCAACGACTTACTGGTGACCCGATAAGTATCCCTAAAACCTTCATTGATAATCTCAACCTAGTGGTGATTCAAAGTGCTGTTCGAAGACCTGATGGAAGTATGGTGCGACGTCAGCTCGCAGTGAGTGAACTGGTTGGTTATGATGCAGAAAGTGGTGGTTTCTCATTCGTGGAAGTATTCTCCTGGGATCCGGTCACAGACACCCATGAATTCACCGGGAGAGGCTCAAGTTTTCTTCTGGAAAGCAAGATTGCAACCATGCTTGGTATTCCTGAGCATAAAAAAGCTCAGATCTATATGGAAGTTGATAAACGAGCCAAAATTCTGGAACGACTTCATAAAGCTGGTTATACTGATTTTATGGAGCTTCATAACATGCTGACTAAACTCAAGAAGCAGGGTCTTCTCAACATCGAAATATAAGGATTTGAATATCGTGTTTGAGAGTCTTTTAGATCGGATACGGCAGTCTAATAATGGTACAATTCCATTTGAAGGGACAGTCCTAGCGTTTCGGGCCAAACTATTCAAATTCTTTGTTGAAGACAAGATGATGGGCTCTGATCTGCTCTTCATGCTCACCTATATGGCTGCGATTATCACTGCCAATGCGTCACGCCCTGAGATCTTTGCATATACAGGGGCACGCCGTGAGTATGTTTCTACAAAATATATTTATAAGGCAGATATTCTGGTCAAACGGTGGGGGTACAGTTATGTTGAGGCTTTGATCAATGTAGCAAAAAAGATCGAGAATGAATTGCTCTTCTCAATGATCAACCGATATGCAAATGCTATTGAATCCGGAGTTCCTGATGAGGATTTCCTGACTCGTGAACTTGATACCATCCGGAGCGTATACCGCTCTACATATGAACAGGGGCTGGAGATGCTCAAGAAATGGGGTGATGCTTATGTCTCAATGCTCTTTTCTGGCTCTTTGGTTGGCATCATCATCATGGTCTCAATTGCTATTTATGCGCCTGAAAATGTACAGGGGACTCTTTCTATCTCATATCTTATCATCTTCTCAATCTCGGTGCTTGGAATCACCACTATGTATAAAGCTGTTCCTAGTGATCCCAAAACCCACGGCCTTTCCCAGGGTTCTCCCGAACAAAACATGATCCACCGGATGGAACGCAAGGTGGTCCCCATCCTTGCTGTAATTGTTCTCTTACTCCTGCTGCTTGGGATGAATTATGGACTTATTCTCATGCTCATCGGGATGTTGCTCTTTCCACTTGGTGTTATTGGATTCATTGATGATGGTAACATTACGCTCAGGGATGCCGAGTTTCCTACATTTATTAGAAGTGTTGGGGCTATTCAGGGTGGAAAAGGAACAACGATGGCCCCAGCCTTGGCAGATATCGATAAAAAGTCCCTCAAATATCTCGAACCTCTGGTAAATGGTGTTTATACCAAGTTAAATCTTGGTCTCAATGATAAACAGAGCTGGCAACGGTTCATTAATGACAGTGGGAGTTATCTGATCTATAAATACCTGAATATTTATCGTGATTCCATACAAATAGGAGGAAAAGCCGATAAGATAGGGGAGATCGTCAGTTCCTCCATGCTAGATCAAGTGCTGTTACGTGAGTACCGGCACACCCTTGCGATGGGATTCATTGTCCTTCTAATCCCAATGCATGCAATGATGGTGGGGATATTCCTATTTCTTTTTCAGATTCTCGTTGTAATGTCTGATGCAATTACGAAACAGATGGCAACTCTTGGGGAGGCGAGTGCTGCACTTACATCCGGTCAGGGAGCGTCGATTGCTTCAGCGGTTTCAGGAAGTCTTTTCGTGTTCGCGAATTTTGATGCTAAAGTAATTGGAACATATGTAGTAATCACCATAACAATGTTAACAATAGCGAATATTTTTGCTGGGAAAGTAGTTTTTGGTGGCGACAGGTCTCTGATATACTTTTTTGCCAGTACTCTTTGTGCAACAACCGGAATAATCTATATTATCGCCCCGATCATGATCGGAATCTTCTTCAAGATTCCCACCTTTCAAGGAGTATAAAGATGATGCAACTTACTGAGTCGACCCGCCGCCTCCTCATCTTTATTACGATAGTACTTGGCGGTTCAATTCTCCTTATATTTGATATCCCGGTTCTTTACCTGATGATGGTTGTAATTGGACTTGCAATTGGTCTGATGGTTGCAACCGGTATGCTCATTCTCTCTGAACTGATCAAAGATCTGCGGATAAGGTTAAAAAACCGGAAACCTAAACCAAAGAAGCCAAAACCGAAGGGTGAGAAGAATACAGCATCAAAAGGTTCCGGTGGTGGCCTCATATCCGGGTTGCTACAGAAACTCCCAAAGATGCCATCACTTCCTTCTGTAAATCTTTCTCTTCCAAAAACAGGAGGAAAATCTGAGAAGAAAGAGAAAACTCCCAAAAAGATCAAAAAGGAAGAATCTGTAAAAGAGACAGGAGGATCTTCTGACTCCGAGGGGTCATCTTTGGGTATACCTCAGAAAGATGATGATAATCTGGGAGATGATCTGCTTGATGGTCTCGACCTTGATGATAGTCTGGATATTGATGCTGAACTGGAATCTGTTAATCCTGAATTTGATTCATTACGAACTCCCTATGGCGATACTGATGTTATGCAGGAACTTCCCTCTGAAGAACAGGTTCGCAGGATGGATATCACTACTAGTGACGAAGAAGAGGATGTGGTGATTGATACTGATGAACCATCTGATGAGGTTGATGAGATATACTCAAGTACGATAGAGATCGGATCAGACTCTGGTGGTGAGATCATCTCAACCATGGAGGGTGGTGATTCGATCAGCGGGAGTGACCTCGCCTCTTACAGTTCGTCTGAAGAGGCTCCATATATGTATGGAGGAGAAGAGGACTCTGGAGGAGGTGAGGAGCAGTTTGAGCTCTCTCAAGGTAAAGGCGGTCTGGGCGATGACGATCTAATAGCGTCGCTCAAGGCAGATATCAGTGATCTAAAGAAACGTGATGATGATGTTCTCCTCAGAGATCTCAAGGATGTCCATGTTACTGCCGAAGAACTGGCAGAAGAACTTCAAGATATCATGAAAATCATTACTAAAAAAGCAAAGAACAAATAATAGCGGCATAGATATTTCAGTACAAGGGTTCAATGGCAGAAGTTCCGGTAAAATTGGAGAAAGGGGGTTCCTGGGTTACATCAAAGATAGAGATAGCCAAGGATAGTCTTATCCTCAAGGATCCTTATAATCTTGAGATCTCCTTCCGGAGTATTGTTGATCTCCAATTACGTGGTCAGGTAGATATCCTGATCGTAACAAGTGCAGATAAGTCTGAAAAGACATACAAGATCGCCTCGGTCGAGAAAGTTCTGCAGGTTTTGAATAAGAAGATCATAATGGCCTGCAATGCTTACCGGCTGATGGCACACTTTATGTCACCCGCTATCAGAGGTGGAGTTCTGGTCACGAATGCAAAGTGGGAAAAGGGGGCTATTGCAGTTCTCAAGACTGGAATCTGGTTTGTGAGCCAGGAAAAGATGATCTGCGTTCCACTTAAAGAGGTTGCAAGCCTTGAGTTGACCAAACGGGAACTGCAGCATAAGAAACTTGATGTCGTGAAGGTTGATCACCTCGAAAACAGTGAGGTGGTGACTTCGTTTATTCTTTGTCCACTCTCAACACTTCAGGTGTTGTATAATTTTCTTCGTGATGCAACCAAAGATATGGACATGAAGGGTTCAGAACTGGATCAACTTGATGCCCAGACTGCCCAGGTTGCTATGCTTATCTATAGTGGGATGGATACAAAATCTATAGAGAATATGCTGAGTCTTTCTGCCAAAGAACTGGATGTTATTTACGATACTCTTCTGAAGCTGAAACTTGTTGATGTGGTGATGATCCGTAAAGAAGTTCAACTCACCCCAAAAGGTGTCAGATACATAACTGATGCATTGAAACCACCAGCATAAGTCTGGTCTCAATACAAAATACTTTTACCAGTACGCAGCTTCTTAATCATAGGAGGAAGCGTTCACCTATGGGAAGAATCCTCATTGTCGATGATACCCTCTTTATGCGGACATTATTAAAGAATATCCTCTCTGCCGGTGGACACGAGATTGTGGGAGAGGCAGAGGATGGAGATATTGGTGTGAACAAGTACCGGGATCTAAAACCAGATCTCGTTACCATGGACGTAGTCATGCCAAAAATGAATGGAATTGAGGCCTTGAAAGCAATCAAGACTCTCGATGCCAACGCCAAAGTCATCATGTGTACGGCAGTTGGTCAGGAACAGATGGTAAAACTGGCGATCAAAAGTGGCGCCAGGGGATACATTGTAAAGCCATTCCAGGCTCCCAAAGTCCTTGAGGAGATCGCCAACGTTCTTGGTGCATCCTAAAATGATTCGGGTTCTCATCATCGACGACTCTCTCTTCATCAGAACAGTAGTACAGGATATGCTGGCTGACGATACTGAAATTCAGGTCGTCGGGGTTGCTTCAGATGGTATAGAGGCCCTTGAGAAGATTCGTGAGTTAAAACCAGATCTCATCACGCTTGATATTGAGATGCCCAAACTTGATGGGATTGGTGTGCTGGAGAGAAAACGTGAGTTTTCACCATTCCCCCGCACTCTCATGTTGAGTTCTCTCACCTCTGAAGGTGCTGAAATGACCAAGAAGGCGATGTCTCTTGGTGCTGATGATTTCATGCTAAAACCCCGGGGAATTAAAAATATCCGGGAGATTGGCGCTGAACTGAAATCAAAGATCAAAAACATCTGCACCATCGCCTATGTAACAACAAAACCAGCATCGAGAGATGAGATTGCAAAAAATATCGTGCTCATTGGGTCATCAGCAGGAGGACCTCCAATGCTTGATGTGGTTGTCTCCAATCTGCCTGCAGATCTGAATGCTGCGGTTATCATAACTCAGCATATGCCAAAGGGTGGTTTTACTGCAGCATTGGCAGCCCGTCTTGATAGAATATCGCCACTTCGGATAAAAGAGACTGAAAATGGTGATATTCTGAAACGTGGTATGGTCTTCATCTCTAAAGCCGGATATCATACCATTGTCTCTTCATACCTCGACAAGGGCGGGATACAGGGTGGAAAGATCGTTCATGCTGATTCACCTCCTGTTCATAACGTGAAACCGGCAGTTGACAAGACCTTTGTCTCTGCCGCACAGGTGTTTGGGGGCAGGAGTGTCTCTGCTATTTTGTCTGGGATGGGTAATGATGGTGGAGAAGGGACTGAAGCCATCAAGAAAGCAGGAGGAGTAACCATTGTATGCAGACAGGAGGACTGTCTGGTATATGGAATGGCAAGGTCTGCACTTCAGCGTGAGGCTGTTGATCATGTTCTCCCTCTGAAAAATATTCCCGGAAAAATTGAAGATTTTGTTAAAAGCATCTCAGGGTGATGAATGTCAGATCTTGACGCATACCGGAGTCTGTATGTCGCTGAATCGCGGGAGAATCATGAAAGTATTGTTAGTAATCTCCTGATTCTTGAACAGGGGACCGACTCTCATGCCATTGATGAGATCTTCCGGTCTGCGCACTCACTCAAGGGTATGTCTGCCTCTATGGGATTTATGCACATGGAGGAGATCTGTCATGCACTTGAAGATGTATTCTCCCAGATTCGCAGTGGTAACCTGCATGTGAGCCAGGCTCTCATGGATGATCTGCTTGCTGGTGTAGATGATATCGAGTCAATGATCGATGACATCGAAGCTGGCGGGGAAGGGCTTTTAGAGCATCGCGATGCGCGTGTCTCTGCATTGAAAGCATGGTTATCAGGGTCAACTCCTTCAACAGTGGAAAAGAGGGAACCAGTAACACCTGAATCTGGAACTGAAGTTGAACCAGCCGGGGATATGTATGAAAACCCGCCATACGAGTCGTATGGTCAGGCAGGAAACGCCGAATACAAACTTCATATTGAACTCTCATCTGAAGTGGACAGCATAAACCTGCGCTCAATGTTGATCCTTCAGAACCTGGAGAGTATTGGAAGTATATCGGCAATTTCTCCTTTACGAACTGTTGTTGAAGATGATCCCTCATTTAATGGTATTATTGACCTAACCTTTGTCACCAATGCAGGAAAGGCGGCAGTAGAAACAATCCTTACAATTTCAGATATCAGATCATCTTCACTGAAAGAAGAGATTTTTCCGCCGAAAAATGAGAGTGTGGAACCAGTACCAGGCTTTGAGCATGCAAACAGGTATGTGATACATGTTGAGCTCTCTCCAGCCGTAGACTCCAAAAATCTTAGGGCCATGCTTCTTTTGCAGAACCTTGAGTCACATGGCGCCCTTACAAATATCTCACCAAGGCGTGAGGTTATTGAAGATAGCGGTACCTTTTCCGGAGTCTTTGATTTTGAATTAACAAGTTCTGATTTTTCTGAAGAGGGTGTCAAATCATTTTTGAAAGGGTCTGACATCAAAAGTTCTTCTGTCTCCCTCATTCAGGATACGTCAGATCCCATTCTTTCTGGAGCAGGTGTTGAGGAGCACCAGAATGGAATATTTTCCCCTTCACGTATTTCTGCAGGAGAAAAGGTTGAGAAGAAGCGTGAAGTCAAGAATATCAGAGTTGATATTGATCGTCTCGATCACATGATGAATCTGGTTGAGGATCTGGTGATCAACCGTGGCAGACTTGAACAGATAGCCCAGGAATACAAGATCAAGGAACTGGATGAGACTCTCAACATGGTCGGGAGGTCAGTGGCTGACCTTCAGGTTATGATGATGGATATCAGGATGATTCCGCTCAACCATATCTTCAACAGGTTTCCGCGAACAGTTCGTGATATTGCTACCAAGGAGGGGAAAGAGGTCGATTTCATCGTTGAAGGTGGTGAAACTGAACTTGACCGGAGCGTAATGGATGGTCTCAATGATCCCCTCCTTCACCTGATTAGAAATGGGCTGGATCATGGAATCGAGCCTCCTGATGTTCGTATTCGAAATGGGAAAAATCCTAAAGGGACTCTGAAGCTCTCTGCCTCCCGTGACAAGGATAACGTGGTCATCGTCATTGAGGATGATGGCGCAGGTATCAACCAGGAAAAGATCAAGAAGAAAGCACTAGAGCGTGGTTTAGCCACCGAAGAAGCACTCGCAGCCATGTCTGAATCGGAGATCAACGATCTCCTCTTCCTTCCTGGTTTCTCTACAGCCGATAAGATCACTGATATCAGTGGCAGGGGGGTCGGACTTGATGTAGTCAGAACAACTATTGCCTCTCTGCAGGGGACAATCAAACTGGAGTCCATATTTGGCCAGGGAAGCCGGTTTGAACTTGTCCTTCCTCCGACCATGGCTATAGTTATGGTGATGATGATCAGGATCAACAACCGCAGGTGTGCGATCCCCATCACCAATGTGGCAGAAGTTGCAAGTCTTGCTGCCTTCCCTATCCAGAACATCGGCCATGGAGAAGGTATCCTGATGCGCGATGAGATCATCGTTCTTTACCGGCTTGATGATATGTTTGGCAGGTCAAAGAGCGAAGAAGTCATCGTGGTTCTGCAGAACCAGAACCGGAAGGGTGCCGTCATAGCTGATCTGATAGAGGGACAGCAGGAAGTTGTCATTAAGCCTCTCTCTAAATTTGTGGGCACCTGCGATGGTGTGAGCGGGGTTACAATTCCCGGTGATGGAGAAGTTGTACCTGTACTTGATGTAAAAGCGATACTTAGGGAAGGTTCAGGTCAGAAATCTGCGAAGAAGAACTCAGGTAAAAGGGTGAAGAAGGTTATGAAGAATAATGTGATAGCTGATGGAGAGCATCTTATAACTGATATCCAGGCTGACGAACTGCGTGAACTAGGCAATATCGGTGCTTCTCATGCAGCTACCACACTCTCAACTATATTGAATACCCTAATTTCGATTCATGTACCTGAAATTATTCTGGTCCAGCTTCAGAACCTCCGCTATTATCTGGATGATAGCGAAGCAGCCATGATAGTGTTCCAGATCCAGGGACAGTTAGCCGGGAACGGTTATATAATTATACATATTCCGAAAGAATCAATTATCAGGCTGACAAGCATCATGCTTGGTCAGAGTGTCTCTAACAGGATGATTGATGATATGGATAAGAGTGCCCTGCATGAGATCGGTAATATCATGACCTCCTCATTCCTTGATGCCTGTGCAACCCTGCTCTCAATTATCATGATCCCGTCACCCCCATCGATGGTTATTGACATGCCCCACGCAGCACTTCAGTCAATTATTGCAACTCAGGAGATTGATGAAAATGTGGATGAAGTGGTTTTGTTCAAGACTGAACTTCAGTGTACTGAGTTTAACATTAGTGCAAATATTATCCTGCTTCCCAGTAAAGAGCTTCTCAATGAGTTATTTGCACGAATGGATAGTGTGATCTCCACCTCTGGATAAGCCCTCTTAGGATTGTAGCATGACAACGCCGCCGATATTTACACGGGATCAGAAAGATCTGGTCATCATTGGCATTGGTGAGTGGTCAGTAGGAAATACTGTGATGACATCTATCGGTCTTGGGTCATGCGTAGGCCTGATACTTCACGATGAGGAGAAAAAGATCGGTGGACTTGCCCATGTTATGCTCCCAAAGTCAAGTGGTAAACCTGGAGAGCGTGAGGGAAAGTATGCTGATACTGCAATTACTATCCTTCTGCAGAATCTTGCAGGTAAGGGGTGTAAAAGCTCTTCCCTGAAGGCAAAACTTGCGGGGGGTGCGTCGATGTTCCAGAACTTTTCAGGCAATCTTAACATCGGCGAGCGAAATGTAGATGCCCTTCGTGCCCTTCTTAAGGCAAATTCTATACCGATCATCAGGGAGGATATCGGTGGAACAGTAGGTCGTACTATTACCTATTTTCCAAAAGAGGGTGGTCGTCTTGTTATTCGGCAGGCAGATGGCGCAACCC
>NZ_DATMYY010000017.1:0-16457 GCF_035560735.1 Methanospirillum sp. | reverse complement strand
GATTTGTCTCGTGGAGTCTACTCAATTATTTCGATTACAATCGCGATTTCAACTGAAAATATCAAATAAAAAGTATTTAATACCATCACAGGTGATTTTTCTATTACGCCTAACCAGATTTTGTGTGGTATTGGTTAGGTTATCTGTGAAGGTGTGACTAAACTATGGTATTTCATCCACCAGTGCAAATAATTGCAAAAGGAGCAGGAGCAGGCAAGTACAAGACTGGCCTGGAGTGGTGGAACATGGTCCTTCGGGGCTTTATGTCCGGTGCATACATCGCCATGGGAGGAGCCTTGGCGACTGTCTGTTCAACCGCTGTTGCCGATAACCTCGGTGCAGGTTTCGGCCAGCTCATTCTGGGAGCAGTGTTCCCTGTTGGGCTTATTATCACCGTCCTCACCGGTGCAGAACTCTTTACCGGTGATGCAATGCTTGCACCACTGGCAGCATTCATCCACAAGATCAGCTGGGGCTCAGTTATCAACCTCTGGATCTGGGTGTACATCGGAAACCTGATTGGTTCACTCTTCTATGCATACATCATGGCAAACGGTCCGTTTGTCACATGGAACGCAGCTGGAGTAGCAACAGTCAACGCCTTCGGTCTGAGGGCAGTCAGTATAGGTATCGCTAAAGTGAGTTACTTTGGTATAGCAGGTATGTGGTCTGCGTTCCTGAAAGGAATCGGCTGCAACTGGCTTGTTAACCTCGCAATTCTCCTTGGTATCTGTGCAGATGATGCAGTCGGTAAGTTCTTTGGAATTTGGTTCCCGATCATGGCCTTCGTTTCAACAGGGTTTGAACACTGTGTTGCTAACATGTACTTCATCCCTGCGGGCATCATGACTTCAGGATACCTGAATGCCGATCAGATTGCAAATATAACCCCTGCAAAACTGGCAACACTGAATTATGTGACAATGTGGACCAACAACGTCATCATAGTCACAATCGGAAACGTCGTGGGCGGACTTCTCTTTGTTGGAGTGATCTACTGGATCGCATTCAAGAAAGAGATCGAAGCACTTGAGTAACCCCCCCTTTTTTTTATGCAAATTCGTTCATTTCCTGTAAAACCTTCGCTTCTTCACCTTGGTGTCTTCGGTTTCTTCGCTATCTTTCTCCTCTGGTATATTCTGGTAACTGGAGAGTACAAAACGCTTATCTGGGCTGTTCCTACGCTCATATTTCTGCTTATCATCCCAATGCTACTCAATTACATGAGCCAGAAGGAGTATGAGGGACTTGTTCCGGTGTATGAAACCGAGGCAAAGACTCTCAAGATACGGGAGATCACAGACAAGATGATATCACGACCTGTCAAATTCCAGGCAGTTGTCGATGAAGTACGTTTCAGATCCCTAAACAGACCACATTTTGTAGTCAGTGACCGAACCGGAACAACAACGGTGAAGATGTTTACAACCCCCCGTGAGGATGTCAGAGCAGGTGACCTCGTTGAGGTGCTCGGACAAGTGATACACCGCTATATCGTAACCGGTGATCCGGTGATCAACGGTGTTTCAATACGGGTGTTAGCACCCAAAGGTAGTGCTAAAGAAAAGAAAGTATGAATATCAATGGAAGAGAACTGACCGAACTTCCATTGTGAGACCCATCAATCTATTTTAAACGATAGTTGTTAATAATCTCAAACACTGATACGGTAAAATGGTCATGAAGGTGTACCTCGACGTCTGTTGTTTCTGCCGGCCATATGACGATAAAACCAGTGAAAGGATACGGCTTGAAGCTGATGCAGTATTATCAATATTTGAACGATGTAAGGCTGGAGAATTGATTTTACTGGGAAGTGTGGCACTCGACGAAGAGATTTCTTATATAGGAGATGATGAAAAACGTGGTCAAATAATCAGTTCTCTATCATTAATCCATCAGTATGTTGAGATAGATGCTAAAGTGCTCACAATTATGCAGGATTACCAGTTAATGGGATTACACACATTTGATGCTCTTCATTGTGCATGTGCAACAAAGGGAAATGCTATATTTCTGACAACCGATGATTATATTACTAAAACCATACGGAAGCAATCACCGTTTGGATTGTATGCATGTAACCCAGTAACCTGGATTATGGAGGCAAACGATGAAAACAATCAGTGAAATCCGCAAGGAAGGCATACAAGCACTGACTCAGGCTCTCGGACCTGTAGATATGGCACGATTTATCTCAAGTTATGAGAATGGAAGTGGAGATTATACTCGTGACCGACATCAATGGCTACCGAATGACCCTGATGAAATAATACCTAAGATCCTTGAAAGACAAAAAAATCGCAACGATAACCTCTGATATAGTTTTCCTCTTGATTCACAAGACATCTCAATACAACCTTCAGAAATAGTAACTATTCAACACACGTAAAAAATTGTTTCCCGCAATCTAAACTTAAAGAAATAACGTTACATCAATCTTCCAGAAAAAATTCAATCTCCAGGATTCCTTCTGGACTAAAAAAACAGACACAATTACCTCTTAAATGGATTATTAATCCTGCTGATCAGTTATATCCTGAATAATCCCGTCAATACTAACCACTCGGCCTGATTCATCAGAGACCGGTCTGCCCCGCTCGCTCAGCATCCGAACCCTTCCCTGCTTGTCGATGATCCGGTACTGAAGATCGTACGGCTCACCGGATATGATGGCATTCATCTTAGTCTGGATCACCTGATCCTTCTCTTCAGCAAGAATCAGGGGAATGAGTGAACTAATCTGACCGCTGGCAAGTTCTTTTGCAGAGTATCCGGTCAGGGTCTCAAAGTGATCATTATAGAACTCGACGTCTGAATCAGAAAGAGAAATTCTGAAGACGATTCCGGGAATATTCTGTGCCAGGGTCCTGAACTGCCGCTCACTCCTGGCAAGAGCCTCACGGGACTGGAACCGCACGATTGTACTCCCGATAAGCGAGGATGCAATCTCCATTGCGTAGATCTCCTTCTTGCTCCAGACCCGCTCAAACTTGCTCTCAAGAAACCCGACACAGCCACGGATCTCACCATCAATAATCACCGGAACCAGCAGAATTGATGCAATCCCTGCCAAATCAAAGACGACCTGATCCAATTCAGGCAGGTTTTTCACCAGGCGAAATGCAGTCTTCCCTTCTGTAACCAGGTCTTTGATCACCTGATATGAAGTACCATCGCTACTCTCATATTCACGGTAAAATCTTGAAAACTCATACGAATACGGATCAGAAAACCACGACCCTTTGAATGGAATGGATGTGAGCGGGTTTGAATCCCTCTTTTTCTCAAACAGACAGATCCCGCTCACGTCTGCCGCTTCACCAATGAGCCTGATGGTCTTTTGGACACAGTCCTGGAAGTTGGTTGACTGCAGGATGTTGGAACCAGCCTGGCTGATCGCTTCAAATATCTCATTCTGCCGCTTGATCTCAAGTTCCATCAGTTTTCTGGCTGTAATATCCCGGAGTGTCTCGATAACACCGATGACATTGCCCTGGATATCATAGAGCGGTGCTGCCTTGATCCAGAACCACATGAGCACACCCGTTACCGGATTGCGGGTCTGGATGTCGACCATGATGGTATCCCCTTCTATAACCGGGTGTTTATACCGGGAAAGAATGGAAGAATCACGTGTCAGGATGTAATCGGGAAGAATCGGGACATTTTCTCCATAGAGGGCCTCTGTATATGCATACCCTGCTTTTCCGATGATCTCGTGTTTGGGAACACCGGTGAGGTCCTCGATCTCCCGGTTCCACCCGGTGACAACCCCGTTTGTGTCAAGAACAAAAACCGGATCAGGAAGAAACTCAAGGATGTATTCGAGCCTCAGGAGTGCTTCCTGAATCTCTGCCTCTATGCGTCTCCTCTCGGTGATATCCCTGGCTATTGCGAGTGCTACCGGTTTTTCCTGTAATGAAAAGAGGTGGACATTCACCTCAACCGGAAGGATGGAACCATCACGACGAATGAGATCTATCTCAAAGAATGCCTGCCTGTTCTCAATGAAGGTCCTGATAATGTCCTCTATGAGAGGGTAATCCTCCTCCCGTACTATGTCAGAAATCCCGAGTGATGAGAATTCACTCTGCGAATACTGAATCATCAGGCAGGCATTGTTATTCATCTCAAGTGATTCAATACCGGAGAGATCAGATTCCAGTTTCATGAGGATGATAGCATCCTTGGCACTCTGAAAAAGCCGGCGATACTTTTCTTCGCTTAATGCCAGCCTGGTTTCTGCTTCCAGCCGCTCGGTGATGTCACGCCAGACTGAGATATACTCCTCTATCTCCCCGCTCTCTGAGAGGAGCGGAGTGGTAGTTGTCTCAAACCAGATCCATTCCCCATTCAGATTTCTGAACCTGAATGAAGCTGGAGGCTTGTGAACAAATCCCGAAACATCCCGCAGTTCTTTTCTCAGGGCTGCATAGTCATCAGGATGAATAAATTCTGAAATATTGCGGCCTTTAATCTCCTGAGAAACAAAACCGGTGAGCATTGCACATGCTGGAGAGACATATGAGATCGTTCCTGCAACATCCCACCTGATGATGATATCACGGACGCTCTCGGTAATGAGCCGCAGGTTTGACTCGTTAACCCTGATAGCCTCAAGTAACGTATGCTTTTCTGTAATATCCTCGCCGTTGATGACAAGGGCTGGCCGCTCCTGGAAAAATGAGACCGATGATATAGTAAAGAGATAGGTCCTGGTATTATCATCTTGATCAATACTGGTCTCAAACGACCTTGTCTCTCCTGCACTCACGATTCTGACCTCCTGCGTAAAAGCAGGCCCGAAGATCCGCTCAAGCTGGAGAGATTCGATACTGAGCCCTATTACTGACTCTGATGTTGAGTTAAAGAGACGAAGAAAAGTGTCATTCACCCACCGGATCGTCAGATCTGTGTTGAGAATGATCAGGATATGGGAAGAGAAATTGAGCAATGAGGACTCAGGTTTTACATCAGCAATATAGTATTTCTTCTTCTGTCCATGCTCCCGCATCTCAAGACGCCCGGATAAGACCAGGCTGTCCAGATACCTGGCAACCGTGTGCCTGTGGTGGCCACATAACTGTGCCACTTCAGAGATGCTGAGATACCTTTTCCCATGGGAAAACGCCGAGATAATATCCTCAAAGATGGCATTATTCCGCGACGTCATCTGCATCACTTTCGATGTTATAAGGTTTAGTTATTTGGACAACGGAAAATGGGGGTATAATTCATGGGATATTGAAATATTCTATGCTCATTTGCACTGCAACGGGCATTGCAGATCAGATGAGCTAACGAATCATACCTCGGAAGACAGGCTAGTCCTACCTGAATACATAAACATAGAATGGGATCACACAAGCAGGGCTGGGCTGTATACCATCCCTCATACTCACCCTGCATCCCTTCTTTGTACATGATATACTATTTTATGCCGCGTCTGACCCAATTCTGATAGAACCACGAGGGAACTGTATCTCAAACCGAACCCCTTCGCCTGGCATCCCGGTCTCTGATATGGTTATACCGGTAACTGCAAGGATCTCTTCTGACAAAAAGAGACCGTGACTTGCTGAAAGCCCATACTCATGCGAGAAGATCTCCTTTTTATCCTGAACCGGGATACCCACACCGTCATCCTCATAGATCAGCACCGGTACATCCTCATGGTTCTCGATACTGAACCGAATCTTCGTTGTCTTCTTTCCGTGCCTTACCGAATTGTCTATCAGTTCGGCAAAGACCTTCTCAATAAGAGGGTATGCATTGACTTTCACACTCTCGGGAATCCGGCAGTCAACCCGCACTAAACCGGCAGGAATCTCTCTGAGCGCATTATGTATCAGATCACGAAGGTCGATCCAGGCCGGGCTCTGGACCACCGGGTCAAGAGTCTCACAGGTGATCCGGACAATGTTGAGAGCCTTTTCAACCATTCCGTATGCTTTTTTAAAGTACCCGGGTTCAACCTGCCCTTCTTTCTGCCCGAAACTTGCCTTTTCCATATTGTGATAAATAGAACTCAACTGGGTGAGGAGGATATGATGGATGATGCTCCCCATGTACTGGAACTTCTTGTTGGATCTCACAAGGGCTGTTTCAAGTCTACCGCGCTCGATATTCTTGTTGTGGAGTTCTTCATTTGCCTGTTTAAGATCAGAGACCGCTTTCTGCAGCTGGGCGTTGAGGTAATGCAGACGTTCGTCAGCTACCTGAAGCTCGCAATTGTTCTTGATAGCGGTCTCATAGGTTGAGAGGAGGATGTTGAGTATCTGCATCCGTCCGGACCGTATTTCGTACTTATGATTTGAAAATGAGACCGCAAGTGGATCAGAGATAACTTCAGTTTGAGCCTGCTTTGCTGATTCCAGCGTTCCGATGATACGTGAATAGATCCAGTCAGCATCATACGGTTTTATGATAAAATTGTCTGCTCCGTATTCGAGGGCTTTTATGACATCTGACGGATTATACAGATATGTAACCAGAATTACCGGGATGGACCGCGTAGCAGGGTTCTCTTTGATCCTCCTACAGAGTTCATACCCATCCATCGGGGACATGATAACGTCAGTTAGAACAATGTCAGGATGCTGCTTTTCTATACTCTCAAGTCCTTCCTGACCATCGGCAGCAATAACTACCTCATGTCCTCCTTTCTCGAGAATGTAGCGAAGTGACTCTGCCTGGGTGCGGTTATCCTCCACAACCAGTATCTTTTGGGTAGACGTTCTCGGCATCAGACACAACCAGTTCGGAAATCGTTCACTGAGTAGTGAATTCAATCCTATATAGTTCACGCCATCACCAATATCGCTAAAAAGAGAAAGGAGGAGCTCGGAACCCTATTCAAAGGGGTTTTATATTCAGGGGTTAGTTAAAGGACGGAGTTGCTGTCGGGTGGAGCATTTCGGTCTCACTCAGACCTTCAAAGACACCGACGGTCTTAATTACAAGGTTATTCTGTTTAGCTTCGTTGATCAGATTGCGGGATTCCTTGCTGACACCGTTGGAGAGAACCAGGAGATGGGTTGCATATTCTGCCATGCGGGAGTCACGGACCATACCTGCTGCATTGAGGTCATCCTGCCAGTTTGGAGCAAATTCTTTGTATTTGATTCCCTTTGATTCTGCATACATCTTTGCGATCATATCAACACCGGTTGACCCGCCGGCGATAATCTCGTCAACAACCCCGATTTCAGCGATGAACTTATTGATCTCTGCGAATACTGCATCTTTTCTATTACAGGTCCGGATACCGGAGACGATTAATTTTGCCATGATAATTTTCCGTAAATCTGTGCTTGACAGACCTTTTCGGCTGCACAGATGAACAAACTACGTTGCAGATCATCGCATATGAACCCGGTTTCAGAGGAGGCCGGATGAGTTATATTTTTATAGAAGCCTGAACAGTCAACTGACTGAATCAAACAAAGTAAAAGTCAGAAAAAAGGATCAGGATGATTTTCCATCATGTTTCAGAGGCTTTCCAGGATCTACCACTTCAAGTTTGGCATCAGAGATGCGGTAGTATAATCCAATCACCCTAAGTTTACCTTCACGTTCTGAATCACGGACGATCTTGTAGGTACGCAGATGCTTGAGCTGGAGCCTTACATTCTCAATCTCAAGGTTTGACTGCCACTCTTTTGCTTTCTCTGGATCGTCAGGGTACGGATTCTTCTCAGTTACAGTTGCAAGGGCTGGTTGGGCATGACGGAGCCAGCCGGGGATAAATGCGTCATCTCCGCAATGACGGTGAGCCAGGGCATGCATCGCTCCGCATCCTTCGTGTCCACAGACAACGAGGGTATCAACATGGAGATGTCCGATCCCATACTCAAGGAACGTTCCGACATTCCAGTCACCGGGTGGAACAATGTTGCCGATGTTCCGGTGCACAAATATCTCACCAGGTTTTGCATGACAGGTTATCTCTGGAGCGACCCGTGAGTCGCAACAGCTGATCATCATCACATGGGGACTCTGGCCTTTCAGAAGTTCTTTATAGTACTCAATATTTTCAGAAAACTCATACTCTACAAAGTGGTTGTTTCCTTCCAGTAATTTTTCAATACCCATACTCTGCTCCGAAGACAGGAACAATAATGGATTGCTAGCGATGTAGAAAAATGATCCTAAATAAATCAGAGGAGGTTATTGGACTTAAATTGAGAATAATGCCCAGGATTAAAGTTTTGCAATCAAAATCCCATAGGAGTCCTGTAACAGAGGGATTAAATAGAGTAATACAGTCTGATTTACTTGGGGATATTCAGAGGGTCAGGCGCTCTGACAGTATGCTGATATCAGGAAAATGTCGATAATTCTGACGACAAACCACTGACTCACATATAAACATCTCTATACTGGTTGAAGTTAGATTGACCCATGCGCCAAATGGGTTATCTATACATGGATTTTCCACGAACGATAACCTGATAAATTCAGGCAGGTCTTTGGCGATTTTCATGCATTATATAATCAGGATCCAACTCCTTCTCCCTGGGATGACATGCATCCATTCTGCAATACCGATCTGACGACCTTCGCTTCTATCACATACTCACGGTTTTATCATGATTGATCTCTTTATTCCTGCTGTCTTTTTCTTTCTTGCAGCAGGTGCCATACCCATATGGCTCACAGGCATCAGATCGTATCGTTATTGTTCACTGATCCAGGGCTGTGCAGGTGTACTTACAATCCTGGCCTCTGCTGCAGCCCTGCTCCACATCACCGGAGGAGAACTTATCTCGTTCTCTCTGACACCCCTCTTCCCGGTTATCCTTGGAATTGACCGCCTGACTGCAGCCTTCTCTCTGCTTCTGGGCATTCTTACGATTGCAGTCTGCTGCTATAGCCCAGGATACATTTCCAGGATGCATGGGGAAAGAAGTCGCGATCTGCTCTGCAGCCTGATCCCAATCTTTCTCGCCAGCATGCTCCTCGTTGTTCTTTCAAGGACAACATTTGCATTTCTGTTCTTCTGGGAGGTTATGGCTGTCTCATCGTTTTTCCTGGTCCTGATCGAGTACCAGGAGGAAAAAACCAGAAGAGCCGCATTTTTTTACCTTGCAATGACCCAGCTCTCCACAGTCTGTATTTTCCTTGGTGTCATCCAGTTATACCTGAATTCAGGCTCGTTTGAATTCCCGACAGGAATATCCATAACAACACTCCCCGGGCTGATGGCATTTCTATCAATATTTCTTGGAATTGCAATCAAGGCAGGGGCAATACCGTTTCACAAGTGGCTCCCGTACGCCCATCCTGCTGCTGCATCCCCGGTCTCGGCTCTGATGTCTGGTATGATGCTCAATACAGCCCTTTACATGCTTGTCCGTGCAGTCACCGGTTTTTTTATTCCAAATATCACATCAGGTCTTGTAATTCTTTTCTTTGGATGCCTTACTGCAGTACTTGGCGTAATGTATGCAGTAAAAGAGCAGGATCTCAAAGGACTGCTTGCATACTCTTCAATAGACAATACCGGGGTTATCCTGATCGGAATTGGATTGTTTGTTGTCTTTACGGCAACCGGTCATCAGGCAATCGGAACGATGGCACTTCTTGGGGCAGTGTTTCATGCTGTCAGTCACGGCCTCTTCAAGGGACTCCTCTTTCTCACAGCCGGATCAGTGAACGTGGCAACCGGGACTCGAAACATTGATGAACTCGGTGGTCTGCTGGTCAGAATGCCATGGACAGGTGGACTCTTTTTTGTTGGTGTCCTCGCAATCTCAGCTCTTCCTCCCCTCAACGGTTTTGCAGGAGAATTGCTTATTTACCAGGCACTTATCACCGGGCTCATGCAGTCTGAGCCTCTCATGCAAGTGCTCCTTGTCATCGTCCTCTCACTCTTCGGTCTCACCGGGGCCTTAACTGCTGTCTGTTTTGTTAAGGCCTTTGGGCTTACATTTCTCGCACTCCCAAGAACACCGGCAGCAAAACAGGCACACGAAGTTCCACTCATGATGAGGACCGGCCCTGCAGTCTTATCTATTGCCTGCATCCTTTCCGGGATCTTTTCATCGCAGATCCTCGCAGTCCTTGGATACCCCGGATATCTGCCAGATCTGCTCCTTCTCTCGATTCTTCTAATTGGGGCACTGGCACTTACATATGCTGCGGTGTATTCTTTGGCATCACGGGAGACACGGATTTCCATCACCTGGGGATGTGGAATGCAGGATCCCACAAGCAAAATGGAGTATACCGGATCAGGGTTCACCGAGCCGGTTGTCAGAATCTTTGCTCCGATATTCAGGACACGAATCACATTTTCTAAAGAGTATCAGGATTCTGAACACTGTTTTGTCAAAGCCGGTGTAGCCAGGATTGAACTCATGAAGTTCTTTGAAGAGTACCTGTATCTCCCGGCTGCCAGGCTGATAGACTCATATGGTTCAGCGATTTCACAGCTCCAGAACGGTAATGTGGACACATATGTCCTGTATGTGTTCGGTGCTGTCGTCGTGCTTGTTGTTGTTATGGGGTGGCTTGCATGAGTTTTACTCCAGTCATTGCTGGCCTGTTCAATCTCGGATTTGTCTTGTTAATATCGCCTCTTTACATGACTGTTGTTAAAATAGTCAAGGCACGGGCGCAGAGACGGGCAGGACCTCCCCTTCTTCAGGGATACTACAATCTTGCAAAACTCTTCAGAAAAGAGGTGGTATACTCAGATTATGCAAGTTTCATCTCACGTGCAGCCCCTTATGCCTCACTTGCCATTCTGATGGTCGCTGCCCTTCTTGTGCCTGTGATCTGGATCCCTGATGCAGCACCTGCGGAAGGAAACATCATCGTCTTTTTGTATCTCCTTGCATTCACCAGGTTCCTGCTTGCACTCCTCGGACTTGACGCAGGGAGTACGTTTGGAGGTATGGGAAGTTCCCGGGAGATGAGCCTTTCTGCTGTGATAGAGCCGACAACAGTCGTTGTATTCGCCGCTATGGCATATGTTGCAGGCACCCTCTCAATTCCTGAAATGTTCAGGCATGCTACAACAATAATCCCGAGCATGAGCCCGACCATCCTTCTCCTCTCGGTCTCACTCTTTATCCTGATCATCGTAGAGACAGGCAGGGTTCCGGTTGACAACCCTGAAACACATCTTGAACTCACCATGATTCATGAAGGAATGCTTCTTGACACATCAGGGAGAAATCTGGCACTCTTTGAACTCTCCCATGCTGTGAAACAGACCCTCATGATGGCACTGCTCATCAATATTCTCATCCCATTCGGAATTATTCAGGAGGCCTCAATCGTTGGGCTTATCCTGGCTGCAATCCTGTTTCTCATCAAAGGAACTGCACTTTCAGTCCTGATAGGCATTGTAGAGTCATCCTTTGCCAAAATGCGATTCTTCAGGGTACCGGGCCTCTTTATGATGGCGTTCTTCTTCTCGGCACTGACTATCCTGAGCGAGGTGATGTTATGATCGAGCCCAGCATGGTCTCTTCTCTGCTCAGGATATGCCTGATCCTGGTTCTGATATCAGCTGCATGCCTGCTTACGACAAGAAACCTCTCGTCACTAGTCAGGACATATGCACTCCAGTCGCTGATCCTCGTCGCTATCGCCATTCTGATTGGTGTGATAGAAAACAATAGCATCCTTCTCCTGATTGCAGGAATTACCCTGGTTTCAAAGGTGATAGGGATTCCCTGGTTCATCAGGATCATACAGCAGCGGATAAAAATTCAGCAGGATCTCAAGTTCAGTTACCTGCAACCCGGAGGGGCCCTTATGGTCAGTATGCTGCTGATCCTGCTCGTGTATCTCTGTTTTTCTCGGGTGCTCAAAGATCTCTTCACAGAAAACAGTCTCTTTTTCATGGGATCAGTGATCGGGGTCTCGCTGATGCTGATGGGTCTTATTGCCATCTTCACCCGCCAGCTTGCAATCACCAAGGTAATAGGATATCTCTCGATGGAGAACGGGGTACTCCTCTTCGGTTTATTCGTGACTGAACTGCCGTTCATTACCGAGTTTGTGATCATGGTGGATCTGATCATCCTCGTGCTTCTGACAACAATCCTTACCGTAGGGATGGATTCAAGCATCGACGCTTACACAAACAGGCTGAAAGAGTTTCATCTCTGGTCTGAAGAAGAGGTGCAGGCATGACATTGCTTGTGGCTCTACTTTATCCGGCTGTCACTGCCATTATTCTCCTGCTCCAGGCAGTCCAGCATTCACACAGGCAGATGAGTCTGCTTGGAGTGATACACTCAGCAGTTACTCTCCTCATAACCATCCTGCTTATGGCAATGCCTGATGCCTGGACCGGGCCATTCTTCATGGTTGACCACCTGAACCTGATTCTGATGCTGGTAACCGGAGTAATATTCACCTGTGCCAGCATCTATGCAGTCGGATACATAGACGGACTTGTCAAGGCAGGTGAACTGAGCAGACGAAGCCTGCGAATATTCTATCTCGGGTTTTCGCTTCTGCTTTTTGCAACTACGATGGCATTTTATGCCCCTAACGTGGCACAGTTCTGGATATGTGCTGAGCTGACCACCGTCTTCTCAGCCCTCCTTGTCTCCATCCTTGCGGTAAAAGAGAATATCGATGCATCGCTCAAGTACATCTTTGTCTGTTCCACATCGATGCTCTTCTCATTCATCGGGGTTATCTTCCTCTTTGAACTCATTAGGCAGAAGACCGGAACTGGAAGTCTGGACTGGCAGACCATTCTGGCAGAAGCTCCATCATGCAATAACGGGATGCTCATGATTGCATGCATCTTCTTCTTCATTGGATTTGCAGCAAAATCAGGAGTTGTTCCGCTTCATACCTGGCTGCCTGAGGCACATGCAAAAGCACCATCTGCAGTCAGTGCTGTTTTGTCAGGAGCAATCCTGAATGTAGGCATGTATGGAATTGCCCGGATGGTCGGGATTGTTCACCAGACTTCCATTGCACCCAGGATATCACTGCTGCTTATCATCTTTGGAATGCTCACCATGTCGGTAGCATGCTTTTCGATGCTCAAACAGACCGGGATAAAGCGACTGATTGCATTCTCATCAATAGAGAACATGGGCTTTCTCCTACTTGCATCAGGAATCGGAACACCAGTTGCATTCTTCTGGATGATCTATCACATGATGGGCCATTCGGTTGTGAAGGCAGGCCTCTTCTTCTCTGCCGGAATCCTGCACCGCCAGTTTAAATCCCATACCCCGGGAACAGAAGATCAGATCGGTGATCTCTTCAGATTGCAACCGTTTGCAGCAGTGGCCTTCATTATTGGATCGGTTGCAATCATTGGAACACCATTCTTCCCTCTATTCCTTTCAAAGTTTGGAATCCTGCTTGAAGGAGGAAAACTTTCACTTTATATCCCGCTGCTGGCATTACTTCTCTTTGCCCTTGCAGGAGTCGCCATATTCAGATTTATTCTTGATATCATGGGAAAGAAGTTTGCAGAAGGAGAGGCTCCACTGCAGTACATCGTGCCAATCTGGATGAAGGTACCGGTCGTGTTCCTGCTCGCTCTTTCAGTTTTTATGGGAATCCTGATGATACCGGGAGAAGAGGCATTCCTTTCTGCAGCCGTTCATGATATCGGGATCGGAGGAGGTATATGACCCAGACATTCTCCGGCGGAATATTGATGAAAGAGGATCAGACCGCCCGGTACTACCACATTCCTGATGGAGAGATCGTTTCGATAATCAAAGAACTAAAAGACCAAGGACAGAACCTCATCTCGATCTTTTGTGTAGAAGAGTTTGAGGGAGTAACTGGATGCAGCCTACTCTACATCATAGAAGAACAGGGATCAGAGAAGATGCTGATTCTTGTTTCGCTGGACTGCGGAGCAGCACATCGCTCGGTGTCAGGGATATTTCCTGTTGCTTCCCTCTTTGAACGGGAGATTGCAGACGGTTTTGGAATCATCTTCACAGGAGCGTTTGATACCCGAAGACTCTTCCTTCATGAAACATATCCAGCAGGGTTCCATCCACTCAAAAAGGAATTCCATAACAAACCACCGGCAGCAACCGAAGAGAATAAACCTGGTGATCCATACCAGTTCAAAACCATCGAAGGGAGCAGCGTCTTTCAGGTACCGGTCGGCCCGGTCCATGCAGGTATCATAGAACCGGGTCATTTCAGATTCAGTGTCATCGGTGAGACTATCGTGAATCTTGAGATACGGCTTGGATATCTTCACCGGGGACTTGAGAAACTTGCTGAAGGAAAAACCCCGGAGCAGGTTGTCAGAATTGCTGAATCCATATCTGGTGATGAATCAGCTGTGAACGCCTGCGGGCTGTGTATGGCAGTTGAGCAGATATGCGGAGTTACCGTTCCACCCCGTGCAGAATATATCAGAGGAGTACTTCTTGAACTTGAACGGGCCTTCTCACTTCTCTCAGATCTTGCAGGAATGGTAACTGACATCGCTCATCCGGTATCTGCAAGCAGGTTCATGGTTCTTCGTGAACGTATACAGCGAGAAGCAGACAAGATCTGTGGTTCACGGTTTCTCAAAGGTGCAATCTGCCCTGGTGGTGTATCAGATCAGATATCAAAAGAATCTCTGGACCATCTTTTCAAAATAACAGGTGAGATAGAGCATGAACTTGATGAGATTGCAGGATGGGTGCTCTCTATCCCATCGGTTATTGACAGGTTCGCAACCACCGGGGTTGTTCATCCCGGACTGGTACAATCTCTTGCTCTTTCAGGCCCGGTTGCCCGGGCCTCGGGATCGTTTGCTGACACCCGTATTGATCACCCCTATGGAATCTATCACGAGAGGATACCGGGACAGGCTTGTGAACAGGGAGGCGATGCTCTTGCACGGTTCTCACTCAAACACCAGGAGATCCGCTCATCACTCCGGTTGATCCAGGAACTGCTTGTTTTTCTTCCTGAAGGCCCTGTAAGAATCCCGGTTCAGGTTCGTGACGGGTTTGCACTTGCAATGGCCGAGTCTCCCAGAGGAATGGTGCTGCACTGGGTATACATCAGAAACGGGGTCGTTGACCGGTATAAAGTCAGAACAGCGTCTTTTTGCAACTGGTATGCGATAGAACATGCGGTTATCGGTAACATCGTTGCTGACTTTCCGGTAATTAATAAGAGTCTGAATCTCTCATATGCAGGAACTGATCTCTGATACCATGATTGAAACTGTTGTAAATCTCTTTAAAAGACCACTCTGTAATGAAACTACACTCAAATCATACCTGAACGGAAGTGAACAGGAAATCCGGGAGATAACTGAGACAAGCGAGATCAGAGAGAGACAGGAAATAAAAGAACTCAACACTGCCCTGCATCAGGAGATCAAACGGCTATTTGGCAGAAGCCTTGCAATCAGGGAGGTTGATTGTGGAAGTGATAATGCAGCAGAGATTGAACTTGGAAACCTCTCTTCTTCATATTATGATATTGAACGTTTCGGGATCACATTTGTTGCTTCACCACGACATGCAGATGCCCTGATGGTCACCGGGGCAGTGACCCGTGCTATGGCTGATGCACTCAGGAAAACGTACGATGCAACTCCTAATCCCAAGATCGTGATTGCAGTCGGTGATGATGCATGCACAGGCGGGATATGGAAGGGATCATACGCAGTGCTTGGTGGGGTTGATGAGGTCATCCCGGTAGATCTGAAGATCCCGGGAAATCCTCCGAGGCCTATTGAGATCATAAAGAGTCTGCTTTTCCTGCTCAAATCACGGGAGACATAACCCCTGGTAGCCCTGCCCTGATCACCAGGGCAGCAGCACCAAAAGCAGATCAATGATTATCGGAAGAAGCAGATTGTCATCAATGGGACTCCCAAGTTCAACAATACCGGCTACCACCGAAAGAACAGCTGCCTTAACCGGGTCCATGAAGAATAACAGAACAATAAAAGTCACGATTATTGCTCCACCAGAACCCTCTATGGATTTGTGATTGATGATCCTGATCCTGCCGTACCGCAGACCGATAATAGTAGCCATTCCATCAAGCACTGACAAAATGAGTATACCCTGGGCTGCAACGGCTGATGGAAAGAGAATCAAGGTAACAAGAGCTGTAAATACAAAATAAAAAGCCCCTTTACCGGGAAAAACACCCGGCCGCTCAAGATGGAATATGAGTTCATGTATCAGCGGAACATTGATTTTCCGCATCTCAAGATCGATAAACCAGAGCCCGACAAGTAATCCTACTCCAAGGATTATGAGGGTGCTCTCTTTTGGAACATAGTAGATCAAAAGCGTGATAAGCAGGCCGAAGACCATATGGACGATCTTACGCCAGAACTCATTCATTACCAGTTATCTGTCCTTGAGATGATTAACTATGCCGATATTAAACCATACTTTCATTGCCCAATTACGATATTTATGGCAGTCACAAATATATACAATATAATTGTCCACCATTTTTCTGATATCTCAATATCAGAA
>NZ_DATMYY010000016.1:0-22457 GCF_035560735.1 Methanospirillum sp. | reverse complement strand
CATGTATACTTAATTTTTTAACAATTGGTGGGAGGGAAATGATCAATCTCCGTATTTGCATGAGATAAATGGATAGTGTATAAAAAATCGATTTTTTACGGTCTATGCATAGAAACATCGACACCCACAGGGATATCTCATCTAGGATTGAATACCGGTTCTTTACATTCATCCCATTGCTTGATCTACTGACCTTGGACTATTCATAAACAATTAATGCGGGTCAATACTGCTTCGTATGAGCAAGGTTTCAAAAAAGTCGGTTGGGAATTAAACTTCAGACCCTAGGCCTGGACCGGGAATCGAACCCAGATCGAGGGAACCACAATCCCTTAGGATAACCATTACCCCACCCAGGCAGAATGCACCATTTATGTTATCAGTTTATTCACTTGAATCTATCTATCACTGTAAGGATGGCCATACCCCGTGCTTAAGAATATGGATCCTTCCTCTCTCTTCTCTTTCCTTGTGAATCATTATTAGAGAGCACCTCTCATGTATAGTCATTCAGCCCCCTATTACCATACCTGAATAATATTACTTCTGGGAATTTTCTGGTACCAGAGGATGGGGGCCCTCGAATGGGGGTGCAGCGATGGCAAAGAAGTCTGATAAAAAGAGTCAGAGTAGTAGTGATAATCCAAAGATTCGTACCCCAATTGTCTGTGTGCTTGGGCACGTAGACCATGGGAAGACCTCACTCCTTGACAGGATCCGGGGTTCATCAGTTGTATCAGGCGAAGCTGGCGCAATTACCCAGCATATCGGGGCAACCGTTGTTCCGATCGAGACAATTCTGGCTATGGGGGGAGTCAATAAGAACCTGAAATTCAACATCCCGGGTCTTCTCTTCATTGACACACCAGGACATCACTCATTTACCACACTTAGGGCACGGGGAGGAGCTCTTGCAGATCTGGCAATTGTCGTGGTTGATATCACTGATGGATTCAAGCCACAGACAATTGAAGCCCTCCAGATCCTCAGAGGATGCAAAACACCGTTTGTGATGGCCGCCACAAAGGTTGATCGGATATCAGGATGGCGTTCATTTCCAAGCGAGACATTTCTCTCTAGTTTCGCCAAACAAAACCAGAGAGTTATCGATCTTGTAGAGAAGAAGACCTATGAGATTGTAGGTTCCCTGGCAGAGCATGGGTTCTCATCAGAACGATTTGACCGGGTAGACGATTTCGCACGGACTCTTGCGATAGTCCCGGTTAGCGCGCATACCGGCGAAGGAATTGCAGATCTGTTGATGGTGCTTATCGGACTTGCACAGCGATACATGGAGGACTCACTCACCCTGGCCGTGGATGGGCCGGGATCAGGTACGGTGCTTGAAGTAAAAGAGGAGAAAGGACTCGGGGCAACGATAGATGTGATCCTCTTTGACGGAACCATATCTGTGGGTGATGAGATAGCAGTCGCGTCAAGCACCGGGGTGATCACTACCAAAGTCAGGTCCCTCCTTCAGCCACGACCGCTCAAAGAGATCCTTATCGAAGATCGTTTTTCCCGTGCCAAGTCAGTCGTTGCAGCAGCCGGTGTCAAAGTCAGCGCACCAGGCCTTGATCAGGTCATCGCCGGATCTCCAGTAAAGGTTATTGATGGCAATGAGAACGAGGTAAGAGAGAGTATCGAGAGAGAGATGACAGAGATCAATGTAACACTCTCTCCTGAAGGTCTTATTATCAAGGCAGACACCATCGGTGCACTCGAAGCAATCTGTAAAGAGCTTACTACAGCGAAGATCCCGGTGATGAGGGCAGAGGTCGGACCGGTCACAAGACATGACGTTATCGAGGCCGAAACGATAAAAACACCATATTACCGTTCAATCATCGCATTCAACACCCAAGTCCTTCCCGATGCCCAGGACCTTCTGAACGAACCTATCTATGCAGAGATGGTCGAGTTGTTCAAAGGAAATGTCATCTACCATGTGCTTGAGTCATTCCTTGAGTGGCGTGACGATATGAAGCGTCATCTGGATCAGAAACGTTTTGAGCAGATCATCTTTCCGGCAAAGATGGTTGTACTTCCTGATTGCGTGTTCAGACAGAACAATCCGGCAGTCGTTGGAGTCAGAATCCTTTCAGGCAAACTCAGAAATGGTGTCAATCTTATCCGCAAGGATGGAAAAAAGGTTGGCCAGCTTAAAACTATCCAGCTCCGCAAAGAAAATATCCAGGAGGCAAAGGCAGGGGATGAGGTTGCAATCTCGATAGATGGAGCAACTGTGGGCAGACAGTTTGATGTGAACGATGAACTACTCATCAATATTCCTGAACGGCATGTAAAAGTGCTTGAAGCCGAAATGATGTCGCATCTTACGATCGATGCCAGAGAAGTTCTGGATGAATTCACCAGGCTTTACCGGAAAGAAAATCCGTTCTGGGGAAAGTAGACTTATAAAGATCGTCTGCAGATATATACGGAGACTGCTCGGCTCAGCTGAGTGATGGGAAATTTACACGTGCCAATGATATAGTCTCTTTTCAGAGACTCTGACAGCTGCTGACTAAACAAAAAATACTGATAATATGGTTGACTTTAAAGTAGTACTCTCTGACCCGGCAACGGGTAAAGCATACAACATCGATGCAACCGGTGGTGCGGCCGGGTCCTTCATGGGAAAGCGTATCGGTGAAGAGATCGATGGAACAGCACTTGGATTTGAAGGATACAAGATCCGTGTCACCGGTGCATCAGACCGCAACGGGACACCTGCCAGAAAGAGCCTCCCAATCGCTGGAAGACGCCGTGTCCTGGTAAGTGGCGGTGTCGGATTCCACCCAAAACTTGAGGGAGAACGGCGCAGGAAGATGGTCCGTGGATCAGAGATCACCGCCGACTTTGTTCAGATAAACGCGGTTGTAGCAAAAGAAGGTTCCAAGCCACTTGCATCTTACTTCGCCCCGGCAGAGGCACCTGCTGAGGGTGGGAACTAATACTTTATTCTTTTTTCATCAGATCTGATCGTAACACAGGGACAAGATCAGCATACGGTGTCTCAAACTCTTTTGCAAGAATTACCAGAGCAGCTCCGGGCCTCAGCTTTCCGTCAAACCGATCCCTGATCAGCTCGTTCATACGGCTCGCAACCTCTTCCTGGCTCATCCCACTGCTGGATACAATCCGATCCATCAGCTGGGAAATAGGATCTGCCACCTCAAAAATCGCAGATGATGGTTTGTATCCAATAGGGATCTGTACCTCAGCAGGATCGAAGAGAAGATAAAAAAATTCACCGTCTGTTCTGATAAGTCCCTGATCGAGCCCTCTTCTGAGTAACAGATCAACCTGATCCCGGTCCATCCATCTTCGATCAAAGGAGTAATAGTAGATCAATTCACTTCTGCCAAGTTTTTCTGCACGGCTGTGATAGAATGGCGCGGCAAGCGTTGTTTTAAGCGTCATCTGGATCCCTGAATTATCCCCTGATATTACTGCACAGGTTCTCTTGTAGCCTTAATAGCATAATGGAAAACCATCTAAAAAATTGAGATTGGCCACTATGAGGCATTATGCGTGGCAAGTCTTGAAACACAATCTTCGTTTCACTTCGATTATTGCAAACCATAGTGCTTTGCACCTTAATAGTCGCTCTTTCAGAATCCCTGATTAGAAAAATCAGGACCTAAACTGACAACTCAAAAAAAGATTATTCGATCAGAACAGCGTTGATTACGCCGTGCTGTCCCGGACGGCTGACGATACGTGCCTTTCCTGCACTGGTACTGATGATTGCACCCTTAGTCAGGAGGTTCCGTCGTACATAGTTCGGGTTGGCAGTGTTCTTCTCAACATTATCGATCTTGACTTTCTTGGTCTCTCCAGTCTTCGGGTTGCTGACTGCAGCAAACTCTGCACGAAGTGCACGGATCTTCTGGTTTCCTCCAAAAGTCCGGCTTACCTTGCGCTTCTCTGCACCGACGTGAGTTTCTGTCGGTGCTGACCCGATCTCCCTGCGTCTCTTTCCGCACGCCGGATGATATCTTCCACCAGTAGATTTACGAACCGATCTTCCTTGCCATTGCATGTTATCTTCCCTCTGATATTGGTGACGCTGTTTTGGTTGTGGGAGTCCTTCTTACGCCACAGAGTCCTATATCTATCACCCGCGCAGGTATATAGTCCCTTTTATGAGAGGATTTCATCAAGGAGGGCATCTACTCCATCACCAGTCTTCATATTGGTTCTGAAAACCTTCATTGACGGATTATACCGGTGCATGTCGCGTTCCATCCGTTCAAGATCAGCACCTACTGCCTCAGCGAGATCCACCTTGTTCAAAACCCCTATCGTGCAGCCACGAAACATCATTGGATGCTTGTTAACCACATCGTCACCTTCGGTTGATGAAACGACAACTATCCGTTTTTCAGCACCGAGTTCAAAGTCTGTGGGACAGACCATGTTCCCAACATTCTCCACAAAGAGAATATCAACCGCATCAAGAGGCAGATGGTGCAGGGCATGTTCCACCATATGGGCATCAAGATGGCATTCTTTCCCGGTATTTACATTCTCAGCAGGGATCCCGAGAGAAGTGATCCTGCGGAAATCATCATCTCCGTATACGTCTCCGGCTATTGCGGACGCTTTCAGGTTCTTATTTGCAAGACGGGGGACCAGCTGCTCAATAAGAGCAGTCTTTCCTGATCCAATCCCGCCAAGTAGATCAAACGCCCTGACCTTGTGCTTTTTCAGATGAGTGGCATTCTCATCTGCAATCCGCCGGTTGGATGAGAAGATATCCTTCTCAATCGAGACGTCGATATGATGCATACAGTTAGGTCTTGCCCGCTGGTTGTTTATAGGTTCAGTTCAAAGATCGTTAAGAATGGAGAAGGGACTAATACTTTATCCCTGCTATTTTGACGCAAAACTCATGCGCAAAGAGGGGCGCAGGGTTCCCAAGGAGCAGGCGGTATTTGCACCTGCAACCCCGGATATTGAAAGAGCAGTGGCGTCATGCGGGGTGAAGTACCGCAGAGAGAAGAAATCTCATCCATCCTGGTGGTGGAAACATGAAGGAAGGGTCATAGTTGAGTGTGAAGGCCCCAAGACAGAACTACTCTTCAAAGTAGCATCAGAACTCAAAAAAATATCACCGAAAACTCCACCCAGAAGATAGATGTACGATCTGCATACCCATACAATTCTCTCAGATGGTGAACTCCTTCCCTGCGAACTCATCAGGAGAATGGCAGTCCTAGGCTACGACACTATCGGTATTACCGATCATGCCGATATGAGCAATATCAGCCATATTATTGCTGCCATCGAAAGGGTTAGAAACTCTGCCGAGGAGTATGGGATCAAACTTCTGACTGGTGTGGAGATAACCCATGTTCCTCCGACCGAGATTCACCGCCTTGCAAAGCTGGCAAAAGATGAAGGGGCTGATATCGTTGTTGTGCACGGTGAAACCGTGGTTGAACCAGTTGCATCCGGAACAAATATGCAGGCCTGTACCTGTGAGTATGTTGACGTCCTTGCTCATCCCGGGCTCATCACGAGAGAGGAGGCTCAGGAAGCTTCAGAGCGGGACATCTTCCTTGAGATAACCGCACGGGGAGGACACAATAGGACCAACGGACACGTGGCCTTAGTCGCCAGGGAGACCGGATGCAATCTGGTTGTGGACTCTGATGCTCATTCACCCGGCGATCTCATGAATGATAATGCCAGGGAACTTGTAATCAGAGGAGCAGGTGTCCCATCAGGGCGTGTAGAAGAGATACTGACCTTAAAAACAAACCGGTTTTACCGCTGATAGCACTCTTTCTTAAACATTCACCTAAAGTATAAATACGGTCCAACCGCACATATATACGTTGCTTAGTCAATCTCCGGTGGGGGGATTAATTTTTTCAGGTGATGCATGTGGTTCGCGCGATTGGTCGGGTAAAATGTAGTTCAGGGAGCCATATGCTCATCGTCGAGTGTGATGCTGCCAAACTTCCCCGTCTGTACAGTCATGTACTGGACAAACGGTGGAAACCGGTTGGAAAACTCGTAGAGATATTCGGAAATATATCATCCCCGTATGCAGCTGTTCTCTGTACCATTCAGGATAGGGAGAAGCTGATCGGTGAGAAAGTGTTTATAAAATAAAATCAGGAGAGAGAGATGTCAGAAGAGATAGAAAAACTCCGGACGCTTCAGAAAGAGAGGGAAGCTCTGAAAAACCGTCTCGTCGGAAAGGTTGCCGAGAAGCAGAAGAGGGTCGAGAACCAGACCGAGACACAATGCCCTGAGTGTGGAAGCAGGCAACTGGTTCACGATTACGAGCGTGCAGAACTTGTGTGTCAACAGTGCGGTCTCGTCCTCGATGCTGAGTTCATTGATCGTGGTCCTGAATGGCGTGCATTCGATCATGACCAGCGTATGAAGAGGTCCCGTGTCGGTGCTCCGATGACCTTCACGATCCACGACAAGGGTCTCTCGACTATGATCGACTGGCGTAACCGTGACAGTTACGGTCGTGCTATCTCATCTAAAAACCGTGCACAACTATACCGTCTCAGAAAGTGGCAGCGGAGAATCAGGGTTAGCAACGCAACAGAGCGTAACCTTGCATTTGCTCTCTCTGAACTGGATCGTATGGCCTCTGCTCTTGGTCTTCCACGAAACGTGCGTGAGACAGCTGCAGTGGTGTATCGTGATGCAGTTGACAAGAACCTGATCAGGGGAAGAAGTATTGAGGGGGTCGCTGCAGCAGCCCTCTACGCAGCTTGCAGGCAGTGCAGTGTTCCGCGAACCCTTGATGAGATTGCAGAGGTGTCACGTGTATCCCGAAAAGAGATCGGAAGAACATACAGATTCATCTCCCGTGAACTCGGGCTTAAACTCCTCCCAACCTCACCAATCGACTACGTGCCAAGGTTCTGTTCAGGTCTTCAGTTGAAAGGAGAGGTTCAGAGCAGGGCTGTAGAAATTCTCAGACAGGCCGGAGAGCGTGAACTCACATCTGGGCGCGGACCGACCGGTGTCGCAGCCGCAGCAATATACATATCTTCCATTCTTGGCGGTGAACGCCGGACCCAGCGTGAGGTTGCTGAGGTAGCAGGCGTGACAGAAGTTACGATCAGAAACCGGTATAAGGAACTGGCAGAAAAGTTAGACATCGAGATCATCCTCTAAAATCCTCTTTTTCTTGGGGCTCGTAGATCAGGGGTAGATCGCTACGTTCGCAACGTAGAGGCCGCGGGTTCAAATCCCGCCGGGTCCATAAAAACAGTGACCAGATTATCTGGTTTTATTTGATAACAGGCAGTCAGGATCAATAACAGACCGCATGATGACTGGAACCTTGATACCTGCTTCTCCAGGAACTCCCATCAGGCTGTAGTAGAGATTCCATGTTCCTGAACTGCTCTTGTGAATTTCAGGATCTAGGATCCATACACCTTTCTGCTCACTCTCAAGGATTGGTTCATTTATAGAGTGAGAGAATATAAGTCCGTCAGATGAGGTTGCCAGCATCAGTCGCTGTCCTTTGGCTCCTGCTGAGAGATCTACATAGAAGAGTCCGTACGTTCCATTTTCAAGGAGTGCCACTGTCGGATCTGTTGCTGATTCCAGGCGATACCCTTCATCGCTCATCCAGGTCTTCCCATCGTCACCAGATACAGCACTTCTTATGGCTCCTTCAGATACCGCATAGTACATCCTGAGTTTCCCATCAACCATCCGAAGCCCGGAAGGAATCGAGTACTGCCCTTTCATATCCTGATCAGGAACCTGGGAGAGTTTCACCTTTCCTTCTGGAGTGAACCTAAAACCGTCTTTGGACCGGGCACTATACAGTGAAGGGCCATTCTCATCATTGATCCCGTAGATCATCCGGTATCCACCATCAGAAGTGGCAAACACCCATGGACTTGAGAATGGAGATGAGGCATTACTCTCATCAGAAGGGAGCAGGCATCCGTCAGGGAATTCATGCCATTGTGACCCGTCGGCTGATCCTGCACACCTGACACCTTCACCTATTCCAGAATAATATGCCATAAGGTTGCCATCAGGGAGTGTTGCCACCGTTATTGAAGATCCAAGCAAACCAGTCATTTCAGGCGTTCCAACGCAGTCACGGATCCTGATCATCCCGGGCACATACTTTTGAGTAGACGAACCGAAGGTGAAGATGATTTGGTCTGATCCATTCAACGGAAAGGTGAGATTCCTGCTCTGAGCCTGGTGACCAGTGACTGTTGCAGCGATCTGATGCTCACCAGCCTGTACATCTGAGAGGTTCTGAGGAGTAGTCCCGATATATGATCCATCCACAAATATTGCCACCCCCGGCAGATCAGCATCCACTCTGACAGAACCCATAGCCCCGGCAGGGAGCAGGAGCAGCAGAAGGGTAATGAACAGGAGGACCATCAAACGGGGATTTTTCATATCATGGGATCAGCATGCATTGAATAAGTATTTTCGTGTAATCCCTGGCTGAAAAAACCATATAACACAGGGAAAACGGATAGCACGCAGGGTATCTGCACTTCAACTTAACAAGAGTCCAAAAAAATACGCACTTTTGAATGATAGATACTCGAATTCTGACCGATGAGAAATAAAGAGGATAGAATCAGGAGTTATACAACCTTTTCGATGCGGTTCATTGCTTCTGCAAGTGTGTCCATTGAGGCTGCATAACTGAGCCTGATCCATCCGGGAGTATTGAATGCCACTCCCGGGGTTACTGCAACATGGGCCTCTTCCAGCCAGCGGTTTGCAATCGCTGCATCATCTCCATCGACTTTGAGGTAGGCATAAAAAGCACCTTCTGCCGGGGCATACCCAATTCCCATATCCATCAGTCGGTTAAGAACAAACTCACGGCGACGTTCAAACTCGTTTCTCATCTCACTGATACACTGCTGTGGTCCTTTGAGGGCAGCTACAGCACCGAACATCGCAAAGGTTGTGGGATGGCTGATTGTATGCTGCTGCACCTTGTTCATGTACCCAAGGATCTCCTTCGGAGCAACCGCATACCCAAGACGCCAGCCAGTCATCGCATATGCCTTTGAAAACCCGTTTATGGTGATCGTCCGATCTGCCATTCCTGGAAACATCGCCAGTGAGAAATGGATCTGCCCGTATACCAGTTTCTCATAGATCTCATCAGAGAGGGCAACAAGATCATGATCCTGGCAAATATCGGAGACCAGCCTGAGAGACTCCCGGTTTAAGACCGATCCGGACGGGTTTGAGGGACTGTTGACGATGATCATCCTGGTCTTGTTGTTTATCTTCTCAAGAAGGGAGTCCTCAACCTGAAAGGTTTTCTTATGAAGAGGGTGATGGACCGGTGTTCCTCCGGCAATCTGGATACATGGCTCGTAACTCACCCATGAGGGATCCAGAATAACAGCCTCATCGCCGGGGTTAAGCACCGCCTCGCATGCCTCATAGATGGCATCCTTTGCTCCACAGGTGACAATAACCTGATCACTTGTACATGAAAACCCGTTTTCAGCCTCTATCTTTTCAGAAATTGCTGATAAAAGAGATGGGATCCCTTTTCCGGGGGCGTAATGAGTTTCTCCCCGGTTAAGTGCATCGATACAGGCTGCGGTGATGTGGGCTGGTGTCGGGAAATCAGGCTCCCCAATAGAGAGGCTGATCACATCGACCCCTGATGCCTGTAATCTGCGGGCCTTATCAGTTATCTCGATCGTCGCTGACGGGGCAATGGCTGCAAGTTTTGACGAGAATGATCTCATGCCAATCGTTGAACGAGTTTGATGGCTGATTCTACAGCCCGCTTACCATAATCGACACGATCATTTGCCTCAAGCCGGGTCATGCCCGGACCTGATATACCGAGGGTTACCGGCTTTTCGAACTCGAGAGAGAGATCGATGATCTTCCGTGCTGCATGTTGAACTACAATCTCATCATGCTCGGTTGATCCTTCGATCACACATCCTATGGTGACAACAGCATCGACATTCTTCTGTTTCAGCATCTTCTTGATCGCAAGAGGCATGTCATACGCCCCGGGAACATAGAAACGCTCTACAACCTCGGCTCCAAGAAACTTTGCATGCTCCTCTGCCTCGATCTCCATCATGTAGGTGATATCACGGTTGAATTCCGCAACCACAAATCCCAGTTTTATTGCCATTATTATATCTCCTGGTTACTGACGTGCAGCACCTGCATCAGAGAAACCCTGCCGCTGGCCTGAACCTGCCTCCCGCTCGAGGGTACCCGGACGCATGAGTTTTATCACATTTACCGCGTGTTCACGGGCACGCTGCTCGGCAAGCCATGCAAGCTCAGAATCATCAGTTGCTTCATCCTCGTGGACAAAGACCTCAATGATATGCCTGTTTGTCATCAGCTGGCACTGGATCAGCCCGGTTGATGCCTCATGTGCACACATCCGGTCTTTTTCCTTGCCACCCGGCATCCCGAGAGCCATGCAGATATCGCACTTGTACTCTTCAAAGAGTTTCTTGCAGGCTACCGGGAGGTCCTTGACTCCCGGTACCGTGTATCGTTCGATGACGACACTACCGTGTTTTTTGAGTTCGTCGATCGCGAACTTGCCCATATTTACCCTGGCAAACGTGGTGTCCGCGATACCGATTCTCATCCCAGAACCTCAGCCGCTGCCATAACACCCGAAGATTCCGCCTTATGCCCACTCTTCTGGATTGCATACTCGGTGGCTGCAAGAGTTGCAAGGAGTTCAGGTGCTGATACGCAGCCCATGTGTCCAATCCTGAAGATTACATCCTTGAGGTGATCCTGACCACCCGCTATCTGGATACCGAGCTTCTTGACATGCCCTCTGAAGTCCTTGTCGTTTGAACCTTTTGGAATCCTTGCAGCTGTAACAGTGTTTGAGTACTGGTGGACCGCATCAGTCTTTGGAAACATCTCGACTCCCCAGGCAGCAACCGCTGCACGGACTGCCTTTGCCATACGGTGGTGACGGGCAATCCGCTTTTCGATTCCTTCCTCTTCAATAAGCAGGCATGCCTCGCGAAGGGCAAAGAAAATCGGAACAGCAGGAGTGTATGGGGTCTCCATCGGAGACTTGGCTGCATTCTTCCGGTATGCTGGAAGATCCAAATAATATGGCGGATTCTTCACAGCCTTTTCCCAGGCACGGGAAGAGACCGAGACCGCTGCAAGACCTGCCGGAGCGGCAAGACACTTTTGTGAGCCGACAATTGCGACATCGACTCCCCACTCATCAGCCTTTACGGTGTCTCCGCCAATGGAGGTGACTCCGTCCATGATAAAGAGGGCATCATGCTTGCGGCAGATCTTTCCGACTTCTTCACCCGGGTTAAGGATGCCTGCGGAGGTCTCGTTATGAACCATGGTCACAACCTCGCACCCATTCTCGAGTGTTTCCTTTAATGCCTCGAGATTGAGAGGAGTTCCCCACTCAGATTCTATTGGGACTGTCTCGCCATAACGCTCACCAATCTTCCAGAGGCGCTCACCAAACTTGCCGTTGATGAGATGAGCCATTTTTCTGCCCTTTCCAAAGTTGGAGACTGCGGCCTCCATCCCTGCCGTACCAGATCCAGATATGACCACGAGATCGTTATTTGTTCCAAAACATGTTTTGAGAACACGGACAATATCAGAATAGGCACCACCAAATTCAGCACCGCGGTGATTGATAGCCTGCCTGGCCATCGCGAACCGCACCCGTTCGGGGAGTGGAACCGGACCGGGAAGCATCAGGAGAGTCTCATCTTCCATACAATTCAGCTATACTTATACCACTACTGCCTGATTATATCTTGGAAGATTATGGTTGATGTGAGCATCATCTGCGGTTCTGCCTCTGATGAAGAGGTAGCAGAGAAAGCCTGGACAGTCCTGAAAGAAAAGGGTATCTCATATGATTACCAGGTCATATCAGCCCACCGAAACCCGGAGAGGCTTGATGAGTATGTTGCAGGGTCAGATGCAAAAGTGTATATCTGTATCGCCGGACTTTCGGCAGCCCTTCCCGGAGTAGTTGCATCTAAAACAGAAAAACCGGTCATCGGTGTGCCAGTTTCAGGGAAACTTATGGGTGGACTCGATGCCCTTCTCTCGATTGTACAGATGCCCAAGGGTGTACCTGTGGCTTGTGTCGGAGTTGATAACGGACAAAACGCTGCACTTCTCGCAATAAGAATTCTGAATCTCTGTAAATAACGCAATCACGGTATGGCATCGCAGGTAGTTTTTCAATAGGGCAGTAATAACACAGGAACAGGGTCCAATTCCCTGTTCATAACATCCACCTTTTAAAGCCCATTACCAGGTACGGTTGATTCATTTGGATTTCAACTAGCCATCTACCCAAGAACGCCGGTAGCTTATCGATTTCAAATTCAACAACCCTTCTCGAATGTTTTGTGAACAATCCCGGCCACAGTATACAATTATACTGAATATCGTCTCAACCGAGACAGCGAGATAAAAAAAGTGGTATTAAGATATTTAGTACCGGCGACGGTTGCCACCGTAGCTGCCACCGCTGCCAAAGTCGCTGCGGGGCTGCATTGGGCGTGCTTCGTCAATACGGAGGGTACGGCCTTCGAAAACAGTCTGGTTCAGTGCATCCATTGCTGCCTGGGCTTCCTCAGAGGTTCCCATCTCAACAAAGGCGAATCCTTTCTGTTCGATTACTTTTACACTTGCTACTTCACCGTACTGGGTGAATAAATCACGAAGCTGACCTTCATTTACAGAGTATGTCAGGTTACCAACGTAGAGTCTCTTTCCTTCCATTGCTAAATCACAGATTCCTTATGTTACATCCGCGAGCTGGCCATCCTGAAAAAATATTCAGAATAAATCAGAGGATTTCCGAAAACAGCCTGAAAACGATTGTCCGTCTTACCGACGAAAATTGCTCACGAAAACTATTGTCAGGATATTCCTGCGTCTGTGTTATAGTGTTACTATTACAGGTACTTATACCTGTGTATCAAGTTATTCAAATTTCTTAAAAAAAGATCCCCAGAGGGGTATACTGTATTAGTAACGGCGTCCGGCGCCGCCACCATATCCACCGCGGTCAAATTCGCGGCGTGGCTGCATCGGGCGTGCTTCGTCAATACGGAGGGTACGGCCTTCAAAAACAGTCTGGTTCAGTGCATCCATTGCTGCCTGGGCTTCCTCAGAAGTTCCCATCTCAACGAAACCGAATCCTTTCTGCTCGATAACCTTAGCGCTGACCACATCACCATACTTGGAGAATAAATCCCTGAGCTGGGCTTCATTTACGGAGTACGTCAGGTTTCCGACGTAGAGTCTCTTTCCTTCCATAGCAAATCACGTAACTAATTTACATACGCAGATAGCGGCCACAGATCAGGGATCTTGATGATGCCCACGGACTGACGAACATAGCTTTTTCAGAAACGATCTGCCTGTGGCAGATGATGCTTCGAGCGACCATATAACCGGACTACCGTACGTCTGCAAGAAAATATTTGTATCATCTGTTAAAAAATCTTCCTCACCCTGCAGGAACACAGAAACCTCCCCAATATGGACCCAGTTTCACCCTAAGATATCCCTGACCATCTTCACTGCACACAGATCTCCACACATGGAACAGGTCTCGCGATTACCATCCCTATCATGAATCTCTTTTGCACGCTCAGGAAAGAGAGATAGAGAGAACTGTTGTTTCCAGTCAAGGTCTCGGCGTGCCTTGCCCATTTGCACCTCACGGCTATACGCAGCAGCATTTCCCTGGGCAAGATCGCCAACATGGGCTGCTAATACTGATGCCCTTGTTCCTTCAATAATGTCGCTGGTTCTGGGAAGGGCAAGATGCTCACTCGGCGAGACCATGCAGAGGAAATTTGCCCCGTTCTGGCAGGCGATTGCTCCACCTATTGCTCCGGTGATATGATCATATCCGGCTGCTATGTCTGTCACCAGTGGTCCAAGCAGGTAAAGGGGAGCCATGCCAGTGAGTTCTTTGATCATTTTCACATTGTATCCAATCTGGTCGATAGGCATATGTCCCGGTCCTTCGATCATGCGCTGAACACCATGCTCATGGGCACGCCTTGCAAGCCTTCCAAGGTTCAGGTACTCAACTGTTTTGGCTTCCCGCATGGCATCCTCATGGCAGCCAGGTCTCATCCCATCTCCCAGACTTGCAACCACATCATATTCTGCCAGGATCTCAAGGAGATAATCATACTCTGCCCAGAGAGGATTCTCCTCATCCCGGGAGATCATCATCGCTGCATGAAACGAGCCACCCCTGGAGACGACACCCATTGTTCTAGGATCCTGACGGAGGCTTTGCACTACTTCCCGGTTCACTCCGCAATGGAGTGTGAGAAAATCAACACCCTGCTCACAATGCTCGCGAATGACTTTAAAGAGCAGATCAGCATCAAGGTCAGCAACATTTCCAGCACGCCTGACTGCCTCATAGACAGGGACAGTCCCGATGGTCACCGGAAAGGAGAGAATCATACTGCGTATTTTTGGAAGGTCGCCACCGGTAGAGAGATCCATCAGGCAGTCTGCACCGGCAGAGATTGCTGCAGCGGTCTTCTCTTTTTCCATGTCAACATCGCAGAGATCCTGAGAGGTTCCTACGTTCACGTTGACCTTTACCCTGCATCCCTCCCCTATTGCACAGACTGGATGCTCTCTTCTTGGGTTTGCCGGTATCACCACCCTTCCGGTTCGGATCAGTCGCTCCAGCTGATCAGGTTCTATCTGTTCAGTCTTCGCAGCCTGGTTTAGCAGATCGAGATCAACCCTGTACTCCCGGGGAGTCACCATATCATACTTTTTGCCTTGAGGGAATATCATAGTCACATGACCATCAAGCTCATCCCGGGCAGAGGGATGTATGCCAATGCCTACCTCGCACAGGAAACCGTTCTTGTGGATGCCGGCGTCACCCCGATGTCAGTTGAGGCGCATCGGGAATCTATCAAATATATTGTGCTCACCCACTGCCACTTTGATCACATCGCATATCTGGGACCATTGGTTAGTATGACAGGAGCAAAGGTTTGCATTCACGCAGCAGATGCAGAAGGACTCAGAGAAGACAATCTGAATCTTGCAATGCACTTCGGCTCACATTCTCCCGGGATAATTCCAGATATTATCCTTGAGGATGATAGCCAGTTGGAAGGGCTAGAAGTTATCCACACCCCTGGTCATACACCGGGGAGTATCTGCCTCTATGACAAAGAAACCAGGGATCTCATTTCCGGTGATACGGTTTTTTCAGACGGGGCATTCGGGAGATACGATTTCCCAGGTGGGAGCCGTGAAAATCTTAGTACATCACTTGACCGGCTTGCAGACCTTGAAGTGAAAGGTTTGTACCCAGGACACGGGCTTCCTGCTCTTGAGCATGGGGAACGGCACATCAAGGCTGCCCAGGCTCTCATGAAATCAGGATATGCCTAACCAATGAAACCAGGAATCTATGTTCTCCTTCTTTATGGGGAAGGTGCAGTCAGAATTGGATCCCTTGGAACAATTTCATTCTCACCAGGGTTTTACTCATACGTCGGATCTGCACTCGGACCAGGTGGGCTTGCAAGGGTATCAAGACATATGATGGTGGCCCTCGCAAGGGACAGAAAACCCAGATGGCATATAGATTATCTGCTCCTGAATCCAGGCTTCAGACTGGTGCAGGTGTTCTGCGCTGCGACCCCTGAGCGACTTGAATGCCATCTTGCGCAGGCCATTGCTCTCCCCCCAATCCAGGGTTTCGGCTCCTCTGATTGTAGCTGTAATGGGCACCTGTTCTTCTCTCCTGATAATCCGGAAAAAGGTATCATTGGCGCTTTTGATGCCATAGGGCTGCATCCAATGATCAAACAACCACGATTGTCCAGGCACTCCTCCGGTAGAGAGTTTGGCAATGTATAATATTTGTGTAATCAGAATACCTCACACGGGAGGATCTGCACCGGATTGTCCGGTGAGGAATGAATTGTTATGATCAAGGTTGCAATCAACGGGTACGGAACCATAGGCAAGCGAGTTGCTGATGCAGCGGCAGCGCAGAAGGATATGGAGATCATCGGTGTCTCCAAGACAAGACCAACTGCTGAAGCCCTTGTAGCAGTCAAAAAAGGATATCCGGTTTATATCGCTGACATCACCAAGAAAGCCTCCTTTGAGAAGGCGGGCATTCTGGTTGCCGGATCGATTGAAGAGATGGTCCAGAAGGCTGATGTGATCGTTGACGGGACTCCCGGAGGGGTCGGAGAGTCGAACAAGGCTCTCTACGAAAAATACGGCAAAAAAGCGATCTGGCAGGGCGGAGAAGACCACAATCTTGCAGGTTTCTCCTTCAATGCCCATACAAACTACAAGGATGCCATCGGAAGGCAATTTGTCAGGGTCGTTTCATGTAACACCACCGGCCTGTGCCGGGTTATCAAAGCACTTGACGACAAGATCGGGGTCGCCAAGGTCAAGGCAGTCATGGTACGCAGGGGGGCAGATCCTCATGTTGTCAAGAAAGGACCAATTGATGCAGTAGTGCTTGATCCACCGACAATTCCAAGTCACCACGGCCCTGATGTGAACACTGTCCTGCCTCACATTGACATCGTAACAATGGCCATGATTGTACCTACCACCCAGATGCACATGCATGCAATCCAGATGGAGCTGAAGAGAGAGAGCACCAGAGACGAAGTGCTTGATGTCATGAAGGCACATTCACGAATCGGACTTGTTCAGGCAACCACAGGGATTAAGAGCACGGCAGAACTCAAAGAATATGTTATGGATCTCGGAAGGCCACGTTCAGATCTCTGGGAGAATGGTGTCTTCGAGGCTTCAGTTGCAGTCATTGGAAAAGATCTCTATTTCTTCCAGGCGATCCACCAGGAAGCCGATGTGGTCATTGAGAACGTGGATGCAATCAGAGCCATGGCCGGAGATGTCAAGGATCCCGAGATCTCAATAAAGATGACGAACGAATCCCTTGGATTTGTTGCTATCTGACCGGGCCACCCAATCATTAACTCTTTTCAGCGCCTACGTGTGTGAATGGATCCCTACTCTCTCGCGGTGCGAAACACGGTCGAGGTCGTCACGGAGGAAGAACTACGTGGACTGCTTGCAAAGTCAGGCAGGAAGGTCTATGCCGGTTACGAACCGAGCGGTGAGATCCACCTCGGCCATCTCGTTACGATCAATAAGTTGATTGATCTCAGAGATGCCGGCTTTGAGGTGATCGTCCTTCTCGCAGATCTGCACGCTTTCCTGAACCGCAAAGGCACCATGGAAGATGTTGCCAGACTCGCAGCCTATAATAAAAAATGTTTTGAAGGACTCGGACTCACAAATGTCACTTACGTGCTTGGATCAGATATCCAGCTGAGTCGTGAATACCAGCTCCTTGTCCATGAACTTGCCCAGCAGATAACCCTGAACCGGGCAACCAGGAGCATGGACGAGGTCGGTAGACAAATGGACAACCCCACTGTCTCGCAGATGGTGTACCCGATCATGCAGATGGCAGATATTGCCATCCTTGGGGTTGACGCAGCAGTAGGAGGGATCGACCAGCGGAAGATCCACATGCTCGCACGTGAGTATCTTCCAGGCAAGGGCTACCCATCACCGGTCTGTCTCCATGTCCCTATCCTGAACGGGCTTGACGGAAAGAAAATGTCTTCTTCGCAGGGGAATTACATCTCTGTCGCAGACAGTGAAGATGCAATCAGAAAAAAGATGAAAAAGGCATTCTGCCCACCTGAGATAGAGGAGAACCCGGTTCTGCAGGTGCTGAAACATCATATCTTCCCAAGAACCGGATCTCTCACTATCCAGCGACCAGAAAAATTCGGAGGAGACCGGACGTTAACCTCATACGAAGAGACAGAACAGGCATACGCAGCTGGTGAGATTCATCCGGCAGATCTCAAGAATGCAACAACTGAAGCACTCATTGAGATTCTGGCACCTGTACGAAAATATCTGGAAGGGTAAAAATAAGGAGGGGATAAGCATCGAACGCGACCGATATGATCTTCATAAGTATGACAAACGTGTCGATGCTTCCCGGATGAGAATCAAGGATCTCGATCAACTCAAGGTGCGGGAAGATGTATTTGACGAGATCACGCTTCTCGCCCTGTACAAGATGGTGAATAGAGGCTGGATATCAGCCATCGGAGGTTCCATCTCAACAGGTAAAGAGGCTAATGTCTTTCTTGCGGACAGGAAAGAGGAACAGGTTGCCATCAAGATCTACATGACCAGGACAGCCAACTTCCAGAAGATGCAGGACTATATCGCTGGAGACCGCCGGTTTATTAATATCGGCAAAACCCGTCGGGACATCGTTTTTGCTTGGACAAGAAAGGAGTTCTCAAACCTGAAGCGTGCTCTTGAAGCCGGGCTCGCGGTTCCAAAACCGCTTGTATTTGACAGGAACATCCTGGTTATGGAATTTCTCGGTGAGGATGAGATTCCGTACCCCCAGCTCAGGGTTGCAAAAATTCCAGACCCGGCCGGGGTGTATGCGAGTTTAATGGAATCCCTTCGAATCCTCTGGCAGACAGCAAAACTGGTACATGGGGATCTCTCTGAGTACAATATTCTCTATGGTGGAGGGAAAGCGTGGCTGATAGATATGGGGCAGGCAGTCACACCTGATCACCCACATTCAATCATCTTTCTCAGGAGGGATCTGGAGCAACTTAACCGGTTCTTCTCTCCCCTCTGTGAAACGATGGTACTTATTGACGCGATGCGGCAGGTCACCGGTATACCACACTTGCCTGAAAATGCAGGAACAGAACTAAGAGAGGCGTAATATGCAGCAGGAGACACGAATTACCAAGGAACGGATAGGTGTCCTCATCGGAAAGAAGGGGATAACCAAGCGGGAGATCGAGGAAAAGACCAAGACAACCATTCTTGTAGACAGCGAGGAAGGTCTGGTCTCAATCGAGGGAGAAGAGGCTGACGGATTTCTCAGGGCTGTTGAGGTAGTGAAGGCTATTGCAAGAGGTTTCTCACCAGAACGTGCTTTCAGACTCTTTGAGGATGAGGATCTATATCTTGAACTGATGGAGCTTTCTGACATAGCAGATACCCCGACAAAACTTGAAAGAATCAGGGGAAGGATCATCGGACGGGATGGTAAATCCAGATCCCAGATCGAGGACCTGACCAATACTGAGATCTCGGTGTACGGGAAGACTGTCGCTATTATCGGAATGATTGAACGGGTTAAGGTTGCACGTGAAGCGATTGAGATGCTCATCAACGGTGTCTCACATGAAAGCGTGTATGCATTCCTTGATCGGAAAAAGCGTGAACTCAAGCAGGACATGCTGAATTATTATTACTGATCCTGATGCCCAAAATCCCACAAAAAAAATTTCTGACCTGCAGAGATGGGAGTTCATGTTACCCTTTCTTTTCCTTTTTTTCTCTGTTTATCGCCCTGGATACAATCAGGTGAATCATGGAAATCGCAACCCTTCCCCTTCCAAACACCCTTATTGAGAGTTGTTTAAGTAAGGGGATCCGGGAACTCTATCCCCCTCAGGCAGCCTGTGTTGATGCCGGATTGTTGGACGGCAAAAATCTCCTGATTTCAATACCAACTGCCAGTGGAAAGACCCTGCTCGCTGAGATGGCCATGGCATCGCAGATCGCAAGGGGAGGAAAGTGTCTGTATATTGTGCCACTCCGGGCACTTGCATCAGAAAAGTTCGAAGAATTTAAAGCTCACGGATCAAGGGTCGGGGTTGCTACTGGTGACTTTGACAGAATAGACAACCAGCTCGGCTCCAATGACATCATCGTGGCAACGAGTGAGAAAGTTGACTCACTCCTCCGTAACCGAACCAGGTGGCTTAGTGGAGTTACACTTATGGTCCTTGATGAAGTCCACCTGATAGGCTCTGAACACCGGGGGGCAACTCTTGAGATGGTGATCACCAAGATGCGGTATGCAAATCCGCAGATGCAGATCATCGGTCTCTCAGCAACGATTGGAAACCCGAAGGCACTGGCATCCTGGCTTGAGGCAACTCTGATATCAAGTACCTGGAGACCGGTTGACCTCAGGCAGGGGGTGTACTTTGACGGAACAATCCAGTTTGGTGGTAAAACAGAGCCGCGTACCGTCAGGGCTGTCACCAAACATGATGATCTGAATCTCTGCCTTGATACTATCGAAGAGGGGGGCCAGTGCCTGGTCTTTGTGTCTTCACGAAGAAATGCGGAAGCCTTTGCCAAGCGTGCAGCTTCTGCAATAAAAGCAGGAACTCCGGACTCAAAGGAGCTTGCCATCCGTATAAGGCAGTTAAGGGATGCTGATCAGCCTAATCTTCTAGCAGAATGTGTAGAGCGAGGAGCTGCATTTCATCATGCCGGGCTCAAACGGGAAGAGAGGCTCATTATCGAGGAGGGGTTCAGGAAAGGATATCTGGAGATTATATCAGCAACCCCGACCCTTGCTGCCGGGCTTAACCTGCCTGCCCGCAGGGTGATTATCAGGGATTACATGCGGTTCACATCTGGACTGGGCATGGTGCCAATCCCTGTGATGGAGTACCACCAGATGGCAGGACGAGCCGGACGACCGCACCTTGATCCATATGGGGAATCTGTTCTGATCGCAAAGGACCGGCAGACGGTGGAGAAACTTATCGAGTTTTTTATCGATGCCGGTGCTGAGGAGATCAATTCCCAGTGTGCTGACGAAAATGCACTCTGTGCACACATACTCTCCCTGATAGCAACCGGATTTGCAAGGGATACTGCGGCACTTACCGATTTCATGGAACGGACCTTCTATGCCTTCCAGCATCCGCATTCACGATCCATGGGAAGGATTGTTGGTGAGGCAACACGATTTCTCGTCTCTGCAGCGATGATCACAGACGAGGAGGGGCAGCTCTCTGCAACTAAACTTGGATACCTTATATCAGTCCTGTACCTAGATCCTCATGGTGCCAGAAATATTCTTGACATCTTGCAAAAATCCGATCAGGTTACAGATATTGGAATTCTTCATCTGATCTGTACAAGTCCTGATATGCCCCGGCTGTATCTGAAGTCAGCAGATACCACCTCACTCAAGTCATTTCTCTATAAAAACGGTGATGACCTCATGGTCCCGCTGCCGTATGATTCAGAGAAGGAGGAGATCTGGCTTGCTGCCCTGAAAACAGCGCTTGTTCTGGCAGACTGGGCAGAGGAAGTTTCAGAAGAGAAGATGGAGGATCGGTACGGCATCGGTGCCGGGGATATCTACAATGTAGTTGATTCGGCCAAGTGGCTGCTTCACGCAGCAGACAGGCTGGTAGGGATGGAAATTCCTGCTTTCAAAAAAGAGATCAGCCAGATTGGTACCAGAGTGCAATATGGAGTGAAAGAAGAACTGCTCCCTCTGGTGCAACTTCGCAACATTGGAAGGGTCAGAGCCCGTAGACTCTATAACGCCGGGTACACAAACAGGGACAGACTCAGGGAGGCAGGTCTTCCGGTGCTAACCCGGATACTTGGTCAGCATCTGGCAAGACAGATTCTCACATCTGTAGGTGCTTCAGTACCTGATTTACAAATAAGCGGGAAGAAAGAAACCTCTTCATCCGGAATTGCCAGTGGTGAAGTACAGGATTTAACTGACCTCCCAACTATTGGAACCAGACTAGTTGCAAAACTGAGAGAAAATGGCATAAACTCAGTATCTGATCTCCTCAATGCTGATCATGAGATTCTTGCTACAATCATCGGTTCGAAGCGGGCAGAAAAAGTACTTCTGTATCTATCAAAGCAATATCTGATTCCTTCAGAGAATGATGAATTAAATGAAAGCATACAAATGCAAGAAAGAAAAGAAAAGAGCGAAATAAAAAGGGTAGGGCAACAGTCATTTAGTGACTTTTTATGAGAAAGGGTAGGTGAGCTGAGAGATGATAGATGAAACAGTTCAGGCTGATGTTCACCAGGTACGGTTTCATGTAACAGAGAATAAGGAATTTTTACAAATACTTCGTGATCTAGGAAAAAAAAGGAAGTGTTCCTTAATTTGTGTCGATCGTAACTCTGTAGCAGGGAGACGACATGTTGAGACTGCATTACATTTTGCTGGCCGCTCATTCAAATCCGACATTCCAATATCCCGAAGTCTTGAGGTTGAATCCTTACTTTATACTGCCGGAACAAGGCAGACAGGACTTATAGAGGCATTTGGGATAAAAGCAGGTACTAATGAGTGTTACCTGTGTATCCTTCCTCCCTCTGATGAGGCTGAAAAAGAAATTCATGAATTTATGGAGTTTGTAGATCATGAAAAGTGGGAGGAAATTTCGAGTGATAAAATCAAGCACCTACAGAGGTTGTTTGCTATAACTGATAGTGAACTTCAACTCTCCGGGATTGATAAAATAACGGATCTCATTTTGGAACGAGTAGCACTCCTGAAT
>NZ_DATMYY010000015.1:0-6186 GCF_035560735.1 Methanospirillum sp. | reverse complement strand
GATCAAAACTCAGGAGATTATCAGCCAGATTAAAAGTTCAATTTCAGCGTACGCATGTGAAACAGGAACCAAAACGGATGAACTCTTTGAGTCTGTTGCAACAGCAGGCGCAGGCCTTCGAATCATCAGGCAGGACCCCTGGGAGTGCCTGATTAGTTTTATCTGCTCCCAAAATTCAAATATCCCGACAATAACAAAAAGAATCTCTCTTCTCTGTGAACGATATGGCAAGGCTATCGGTAATAACATCTTTAGTTTTCCATCTCCGGCAGACCTTGCAGAAAGAGATGAAGAGGATCTCAGGACATGTTGTACAGGTTATCGGGCTCCGTACCTGGCTGGCACTGCACAATATGTAATCAGGGACCCGGGCTTTTTATCTCATATTGATGCATGTTCAACACAGGATGCGAAAGATGAACTCATGAAACTTCCAGGAGTCGGACCAAAAGTTGCTGACTGTATCCTGCTCTTCGCTTATAACCGGTATGAGGTTGTCCCGGTTGATGTCTGGATAAGGACTATCATTACAACTCTTTACCCGGAGGTCAGTAACCGCAGATGTAACAAAAAAGAATGTTCGTACAATGATATTGCAGATTTTTGCAGAGAATACTTTGGAGAGTATGCAGGATATGCCCAGCAATATTTCTTTGCATCACGGCAGACTCTCCCGGTAAAACAGGGGGAGAGGAATTAAGCAGATAATTCACGCAGAAGGATAGAGATTATCTTTGTCAGGAGTCACTTCTGCATATCCCACGTTTCCATGTCGCTGAGGTGAGCACACCCCAAGCACAATTTCTAATAGCATCCTTTATAGAATCCAGTTCTCCCTGTTTCAGGTTTGGTTTATTAATAGCATCAGACCATATCGCTACCATTTCATGTGCATAATCTGGACCACGCCATCTGGCATCGATAATTCCGATTATCTCCCCGGCTTCTTTCAGGGTATTCACATGATCGATAAGTGAAGTCTCTGCAGAATTAAAAATATGAGTCCTGTGGGATGGATCAAGAACTATGGGGAAAATCTGTTCCTTCTGATCCCGGATTGCATATGCGATATTCGGCTCAGGGATATGATGAGATACGCACAGTTGATCCTCGGTGATAATCGTCTCAAGTAAACCCTGAACAATTATTCCAACAGGTGGTGAATGGTTAGTTCTCTTTTCAATAAGCACGCGAATCTCATCACCTGATAATTCACATGACAGGGTGCAGAATTCTAACTGGCTATGAACCTCAAGTGAGCAGTGATTTGTAATATTAAGTCCGCTGTACCCGCTGACCTGCAATTCAGGAACTATTGTCAGAACCGCTTGGGAAACACCAATGCCGTCCACCATCAGAAACTTCACCCCTGCCTTTTTTATTTCAGGTAATGCCTGGGTGAGACGATCCATTTCAGTTCGGAGAAGAATTTTCGGCAACTTTATACCGATAACATCCGCACGTGAGGGGCAGACAGCAAACAGGGCGAGAATTTCATCCAGGTGATCAGAAGAATCACTGGACAAACAGGCCGGGTACCATTCAATGTATGCCCTGCTTGCACCGGCCTGAACTCCGGATAAGGCAGAAGCGGGATCTGATACAAGGATCACAAGGCTGAGATCACTTTTTCCATTGTTGGATCTTCGCACTCCCGGATCTACATGTAATTGTTCAATGCAGGACTGTGCACAATCTTTGATCTCCTGTATCAATTCTGGTTCAGGGAGATAGGATTTAATAATACAGGACTGAGCAAACTCAAGAATCTCCCTCCTGATTCCATTCAAAACTGCAACTGGTGCAAACAATCCATCTGGGCAGGAGGTTGCCAGGTGATCTATTGTAAAGAGAGTACCACCTGTTTTTCTGAGTGCATCATTGATCTGATCAGATGTCAGGGGACGTGAGCGGGCCGGGCTGAACTGTGATTGTGATCTAAAAGAGAAGGGAATAGTCCCTTTGATCCGGGTTCTTATAGTCCCGGTGATATCCACCTCTCCAGCTGGAGAAATATTGAGCTCAAGAGAGAGAGCAATTGAACCATAATACCGGGTATCTGGATCTGATGTGAGTTGTTCAAGGAGCCGGATGTTTCTCCCCCTGCTTGTGAGATATACCTGATCACCCCGGTGACTGGTTATCTTAGAATCAAGGAGAACCTCTCCCTTTTTTACTACGGAATCCCGTCGGAGGACAAAACCCTGCTCACCGGAATTGCTGATACAGACCAGGCCGTCTCCACGTTCGGGAATCAGGTCTCCTGCCCGTTTTATACTCATCCACCCTTCTCTTGTGATTCCAGTTACGGTTCCAACTACAAGACCCCTCCGTCCGGGCAGGTCGCGGCCCATCACCGTCTGGCAGGTTTCTTCATTCAGGTATCCGGTTGTAAATCCCCGTGAGAAAGCGAGGGTAAGTTCTGTCTCCTCTTCAGATGACGGAGAAAATGAACCAGACATAACTGCATCCAGAGCTCTCCGGTAGATAGACACCACGGTAGCCACGTATGAAGGAGTTCTCATTCGCCCTTCAATCTTGAGCGCTGCAATCGGCAGAGAAGCGACTGAGGTGAGAACAGGGTACACAGAAAGATCGCGGGTTGAAAGCAGGAATTGATCTGGACTGTTAACTGAGCGTGGCTTTGTCAGTCTTCCATATCTGTCGCGTTCACCTTTGATGAGTGCATATGGTTTTCTGCAGGGTTGGGCACACATTCCCCGATTACCACTTCTTCCGCCGATAACAGCAGAGAGCAGACACTGACCTGAGTATGCATAACAGAGTGCTCCATGCCCGAATATCTCCACTTCCGCACCCAATTGTTTTAAAGATTCGGCAATGTCTCTGACCTCTCGTGCAGGTAGTTCACGTGCAAGTACAATCCGGGTACATCCCTTCTCCAAAGCATACAGGGCTCCTTCCTGATTGTGTACTGCCATCTGGGTTGAGGCATGAAGTGCCGGAGTCCCGGGTTTACCTGAAAACAAGGAAGATGCAAGAGAGAGAACACCCAAGTCCTGGATAAGAATTGCATCTACACCAATCATGCAGAGAAACTCCAGATACCTCACCACCAGCACGAGTTCAGTATCATGGACCAGGGTATTTACCGTCACATAGACTTTTACTCCCCGTATATGAGCAGAGGCTACGATTTCTTCAAGAGCCTGATCATCAAAGTTACCGGCAAAATGGCGGGCACCAAATCTGTTCCCTCCAAGATAGACCGCATCTGCACCGGCTGCTATTGCAATCCGGCATGCCTCCGGTGTTCCTGCAGGAGCAAGAAGTTCAATCACTAATAATCACCAGGGACTTGAGAAATTTTCCAATGAAATGACATTACCTGGCTGAAGCCGAGAAAAAGAAAATTTTGAATAACTGACACTTACCATCCCTTGGTTAAGAGCATAGTTATCAGGATCACATGGATAATCATGATTGCTGGAACCAGCAGAGAAAATTTCATCTTCTGAGTTTTGTGTCTGAATATCTGCATTGCCAGAAAGGCACCAAAGGGTCCAAAGACAGATCCAATGAGAAGATTCTTCTCTGAGATCCTCCATTGCTCACGGCGGGCCTGCATTTTATCATATCCATAGAGAATAAAAATGCCAACATTTACCAGACCATACACAACTTCCAGGTATGGTATCAGTTGATCCGACATAGTACCCATTGATTTACCGGGCATGGACCTATAGATTACTCCGAGCTACGAAACCCGGGGAAAAATTACAACTACAAGAAAAGATTGGATTAATTGATTACTTCCAAATTCTGAAAGTTATTGTTGATTGTGCATAATAGTTCCATAAAAAGGCAACCATAGTCGCCCCGGCCTTTGCAATGAGATAAGGCACCTGTATTATTTCTACTCCTACCGAGAGAACGGCAAGATTCAAGGCAAAACTGCTAGCTGCAATAATTAAAAATGAAGACCCCTGCCTTATGTACTCCCTACTCTGATTGCGATAGTTCAGGGATTTATTCAGGAGAAAACTAACCAATGCACCAACACAATACGAAATTGTTGCAGATACAAGATACCAGAGTCCTATTTTTTCAGTGAGAAACCAGAGAAGACCGATATCTATACAGGTTGTAAAGATACCAATAAGCAGGAATCCACCCAGAAACTCATTAAAACGAGAAATCAGTATTACCTTCTTCTCTCCTTTCTTGGCAGGATATTCAGTCATTTTTGGCACCCTAAATGAAGCATCAACAATCCAGGGGTTTCGATTTGACCATTATCTATTCGTAATATTTCCCGGTAATGAATGAATTGAATATCCGGGACTTGTATCAAATTATATTCTGTTTCAGATGAATATGTCCAGAAACAGTGATTGCAGTCTTGAGTATCGAAATGGTTCATGATAATGATGATATGAAATCGTTAGCATCCCATCAGGCTGGCTTGATATTAACAATCAGCAATTGTCTGAGTTGAGGAGGACAACTGCAGAGTTGGATAGTGTAACCAAAAAGAGAATGCAGAACGCTTAAAGACAGCACCAAAGTTGATAATGTTCTGTTCTATAACAAATACCAGGCGAGAGAGAAAAGATATTGATCCTCACTAAATCAACATACATAAGGAAAAATCCATTATCTTACGAGTAGGGATATATCGGGGGAGAATCCGAAACCTGTGGTACTCCGGAGATTCGAGTATTAGTCTGACCTTTTAATTCTGATGGCTGGGTGAGGACAAGCGTATGGCTGATCGGAGAAGTAGTAACCTGACTTGAAATTCCAGTCTTTTCAAACGCATTTGTACTATTTTTTGTCCTAATTGAACCATCAGCCATCCCTGTAAGAGTACGATATGCATTTAGTCTTCCGCCTGTTGAGATTTTACCAGTCATGTTAGGAATAGAATCAGCTGATGATAAGATAGCATCCTTTATCTGACTGTTAGAAAGAGTGGGTTTTACAGCTTTCAACAGGGCAGCCACACCAGCAACATATGGAGTTGCCATGGAGGTTCCTGACATATATGCATACTTATTCCCAGGATAGGTGCTTGCAATCTCAACTCCGGGTGCAGCGATATTGACAGTCGAAACACCATAATTTGAAAAGGAAGCTAAGTTGTCATTACTATCACTTGCTGCAACAGTAATCATGTTTGAGCCGGTAAACGTGGCAGGATACAACGGAGTTGTATCATCGTTTGATCCACCATTGCCAGATGCACAAACAATTACTGCAGATGATGCAGCCATTGCATCTTTCAGGGCTTGTGAATTCTCATTCCCACTCCAGGAACAGGATATAACATCAGCACCCATTTGATTGGCATATTGTATCGCAGAAACGGCATCAGATATGTAACCATTTCCGGTACTGTCCATGAATCTCAGGGGCATGATCCTGACATGCCAGTTGATTCCTGTGACACCGATGTTATTGTTTCCAACAGCTCCAATTATCCCTGCACAGTGCGTTCCATGCCCATTTTCATCAATCGGGGTGTTGTTTTTTCCCTGAAAGTTCCACCCATGCACATCGTCAATATAACCATTTCCATCATCATCAATACCATTATCAGGAATCTCTTTTTCATTGGTCCAGATATTCTCTGTCAGATCAGGATGTGAATAATCAACTCCTGAATCGAGAACTGCAACCACAATGTCGTGTGACCCGGTGGCAACTCCCCAAGCCTCTTCAGCACTAATGTCCGCACCTGCAGTTCCATTAAAAGGTGTCTGGCCAGTATTGTGAAGTCCCCACAATTTCGGATATTCAGGATCATTTGGTTTAATTGTGGAGGAAATTGAAGAGGGGGTGAATATTTGTATACCGGTTTGAGAAGGTTCAACTGTAATCTGGTAATCCGGCTCAGTATACTCGATCAAAGGATTATTTTTAAAGGCTGTTAATGTTGAATCAAACGATGCAGACGGAACCTGAATGACCTGCAAACCATTCATACCTAATGATTTTTGATGTATCTCTTTAGAAATTCCATCAGGTAGGGTTGCTGCTAGACCAGGAGGCATATCCTGCCCATTGAAGTTTTGCTGTGCAGAATTTTTATATTTGACAATAAACCGATCAGGAGCAGCAGGGGGAGTCCCGGAAAATTGGAAACCTCCTGGTTGTGATGATATTGGGTTTGAAACTGGAGAAAGACGCCCATTATTTAAATTCAAACCTGATTTCTGAATT
>NZ_DATMYY010000014.1:0-3647 GCF_035560735.1 Methanospirillum sp. | reverse complement strand
AACCCAGGTGATCCATTCCTTTTTTACCAGGTTTGATCTTGAAAAAGCCCCGCTGGTAAAGGTAAAACTGGTTCAATGTTCACCAGAACACTTTATTCTCCTACTTAATATCCATCACATTATTGCTGACGGAATGTCAATATCGTTGATATTTGATGAACTATCCCGGATTTATTCAGGACAAGATCTTAAACCGCCAGCATTTCAGTTCCAAGATTATGCAGTCTGGCTAAATACACTTGAGAAAGAGGGATTATTAAAAGAAAATGACTCTTTCTGGATAAAGTATCTGACAGGATACCGGCCTGCAGAATTATTAACAGATAATGAGCGACCAAAAGTTCCTGATTTTACCGGAAAAAGCCGGGAATTTATTCTTGACTCTGATCTCACAATATCACTCCACAATCTTATTGAAAAAAGTGAAACAACCCTTCATTCTACCCTGATGGGAATAATCGGGCTCCTCTATTCGATATATACCCAGCAGAAAGATGTTGTAATCGGGACAACAACAAATGGCAGAGGTCCAGAGGGATCAGATTCTGTTGTCGGGATGTTTGTCGAGACGATACCTGTCAGACTCCAGGTAACCGATGATCTTCCAGTTATTGCGTACCTGCAGCAGGTTCGCGATAATCTCTTCGATCTTTATGATCATCAGCCATTCTCACTTTCTCGTGTGTATGAAACAGTTGCAGAGACAAGAGGTCCGGGAAGACATCCGTTTATCGATCTCAATGTAATCATCCAGAATATGGAAGAAAATTCCTTTGTCGCAGAAGGAATATCATCCACACGTCAGATCTATGACCTGAACCTGGTAAAATTCGACATTAGTATTGCAGCATGGGAAAAAGAAGGGCATATATTCTTTAAAATTGATTACCGGAGCCCTCTTTTCTCAGATGACACAATCAGGTACCTTGAGCTGCATCTGCTCTCTCTGATCCGCTCAATTTTATCAGACTCCTCGAAAAATGCAGGGGATTATGAACTCATCGATGACGAAGAGAGAGCATTTCTTCTCAATGAGGTTAACAACACAAAAACGCCCCTTCCGGAGTGGATTACAATTGGTGAGGCAGTCACCAGATCATGTCTCCAGTACCCGGAGAAACGGGCTATAGTCGCTCCTGACGGATGCATAACCTATAGAGAACTTAATATAATTTCAGATAGGATTGCAGGAAAGATATTTGCAAGTGTCAAAGATGCAAATATCAGGCATGACTCAATAATCGGGATAATCGGAGACCGATCATTTCTCACAGTTGCCGCAATGGTTGGAGCACTGAAAGCAGATACTCCCTATGTAGTCCTCGATCCTGGCTATCCTGAGGATAGGATTAGGTTTATTCTCGATGATACCAAAGCCTGTCTGCTCATTGGATCAAAAAAGTCCCTGGAAATATTATCTTGTCAGTATTCTGGCCCCAAGATCAATCTTGACACTTTGACTGGCGATGTAGGAGATGACTCAGATGATACACAGATTCCGGTTCCATCTCCGTATGATCTTGCATATCTCATTTATACATCTGGTTCAACCGGGAAACCAAAAGGGGTTATGATAGAACACCATTCAATGGTGAACTTCATAGCATGGTATACTCGTCATCACCAATTTGATTCAGGAAGCAGGAGTCTTGAATTTGCATCGCTCTCGTTTGATGTTTCAGTAGTTCAGATATTTGCTCCTCTGGTAACTGGAGGAGAGTTACACATTATTCCAGAATCACTCAGGCTATCTCCCCATGATCTTGACAGGTACTGCGAAGAGAACAGGATTACCCATGCCCATTTCCCAACACAATTTGCAGAACAATTCATCCAGGTGTGCAGCAACATATCGCTCAAACGACTGGTAGTCGGTGGAGATCGTCTCAACCGGTATAAACTCGGAACCTATCAACTTGTAAATGAATACGGACCTACCGAGACGACCATGGCATCGACCAGCACCGAAATACAGAGTGTTGTCCCAAATCCTCCAATTGGGTACCCAATTGCTAATACCAGGATTTATGTTCTTGGAACAGGGGGCACCCTTCTACCAATAGGAATACCAGGAGAACTATATATTGCGGGTGAAGGGGTATCGCGTGGATACCTGAACAATCCGGATTTAACAAGCGAAAAATTCCTCCCTGACCCGTTTGTTCCCGGAGAACGTATGTACCGGACAGGTGACCGAGCAAGGATTCGCTCTGATGGAATGCTGGAATATATCGGGAGGATTGACTTTCAGGTAAAGATTCGTGGATACCGGATTGAACCAGGAGAGATCGAGTCAGCTATCAGAACCATACCTGGTATCAATAACGCTGTTGTTCTGCCAATTGACGACCCCTCCATCGGAAAGTATCTGTGTGGATATTACGAGGCAGATTCACCCCTGGCTGAGTCTGAACTCAAATCATCAATGCGGAGAATTCTCCCTGAATACATGATTCCTGCAAGATTTGTTCATCTTGTTTCGTTTCCCTTAAACCGAAACGGAAAGGTGGACAGAAAGTTGCTTCCCGGTCCCAATACTATTCAATCATGCGATACTTCCTATGAATACCCCAGAAATCAGACAGAACAACTTATCGCAGATGCATGGAAGAAAGTTCTTGGAAAGTCCTGTATCAGCATCACTGATGACTTTTTTGATATAGGTGCAGACTCACTCCGTGCGATTGCTCTTCTGATTGAACTGGAAAAGAACTTCAAAGTTTCAATATCTGATATCTTTTCCTTTAGAACAATAGCTGATCAGGCAGCGAGCTTACCCAGAAGTGAATCCGGATTTGCAGACAGGATTCCTCTCCTCATCAACCTGTTACAATCACCAGAGCGAACACCAGATGTCATAGGAAAGGAAACTGCTTACACAGATACAATCCACAACTTTGATTGGAACAACTGTAACCTGGAGTTAAAACGGGATTACAAGACCATTCTGCTAACCGGGGTTACTGGTACACTTGGAGGATATCTCCTTAGAGATCTTCTTGAACTGACCGATTATGATGTTGTGGTTATTGCACGGGGCCACGATCATACAGATGCACAAAACCGCGTAACAAGGAGAATGGAAGAATCATTCGGATCAGGTTGCCTGAAGCCATACCTGAAAAGAGTTTCAGTAGTTCAGGGTGACTTGAGTTCTGACCATTGTGGCCTAGATGATGACACCTGGGACAGGCTTTCTCTCCAGGTAGATGTTATCATTCACTCTGCAGCTCTTACCAAGCACATCGGTGATTACCAGGAATTTTACAAGGCTAATGTTTTAAGCACTCAAAACCTTCTGTCACTCTGCTTACACGGAAACCGAAAGGATTTCCATTATATTTCAACGGTATCTGTTGGAAGCGGTCTTATCACTGAAAGTCAGGGCATATTTTTCTCTGAAGACTCCCTGGATATCGGGCAGGAACTCGAGAATCCTTATGTAAAGAGCAAGTTTGAAGCAGAAAAACTGGTTCAAAATGCTCGTAAACAAGGGCTCATTACAACAATTTTCAGGGCAGGAAATATCACTTTTGACTCTGAAACCGGGTCATTCCAGCAGAACGTTGAGGATAATGCATTTTTCCAGCAAATAAGGGCATACGTAAACCTGGGTCTGGTTCCTGATCAGTATGATCAGAGGAACC
>NZ_DATMYY010000013.1:0-3713 GCF_035560735.1 Methanospirillum sp. | reverse complement strand
CTTTATCACCTGACCGAATTACAGAAAACAACAAAAGGAGATCATTCACTCCCACCTTTTGAAACGCAGATAGTATCACGACATCACGATCAGAGAACCTATCATCACCAAGGTTTAACCAATATATATGGCAGAACCTACCAGGGTCCAGTTGTCAACAAACAAGGGCGATATCCTGATAGAACTTTATGAAAACCGCCCGATTACCACGGGAAATTTTGTAAAACTGATCTCAGAAGGATTCTATGATGGAATCGTTTTCCACCGGGTCATCGACAAGTTCATGATCCAGGGTGGATGTCCGAAAGGGACCGGAACTGGCGGCCCGGGATACACAATACGTGATGAATTCACCGCTGATAACCGGAACGACCGGGGAACAATCTCCATGGCAAACGCAGGGCCAAACACCGGTGGAAGCCAGTTCTTCATCAATCTGGTGAACAACAATTACCTTGACAAAAACCATCCGGTGTTTGGCAAGATAGTTAGTGGAATGGATGTAGTCGATGCAATTTCAAAAGTAAAGACTGACAGAAATGATCGGCCAAAGGAAGACATTGTTATCCAGAAGGCAACGGTAGTCTCAAAAAAAGAGTAATATCGTATCAGAAAGCAAGATTATTCCTTGATTTCTTCAGCCTTTTTTTCAGGTTTCGGATACTTCTCTATATATTGAATTTCTTCAATGCCACTAACCAGATCAAAGATAGAGATCGTGATATAGGGCTTACTGCTGACAAAGCGCCTGCTGTATGAATAAATGCCAGCAGGAAGGTCTACCTTTGCAACACCATTCTCAATAGATATACTCGTCTCAAGTCCGGAAAAGATGCTTATCAGACCCTTTATCTGCTCCGCTGGATCTTCAACAAATCCCTCGATCTTATATGAATAATCCAGTGTCTGACCAGCGAGCGGGTGATTAAAATCAACGAGAACACGACTCCCGATCATCTTAACAACAGTGCCTTCACCGGTATTCGGCATATTTACCCGCATACCGACAGATGGCTTTTCATTGAAGACTTTCTTCTCATATGAGCGCATCAGTTCCTGTTCCCGCTCCCCGAAGGCCTTCTCTGGGGGGATCTCAATTGTACCTTCATCCCCCGGCTCCTTCCCCATCACAGCCTCATCAAGACCGAGAAGAATCTGCTGTTTACCTGCGCATACGATCACAGGCTCGTACTTCTTCTTCTCATCAAATGCACCAGAATCACGTGCTTCGGCCTCGCTGGTTGTATCAAAAACCATCCCGAAACTGCGTCCGGTATAACTGAGTTTTATAAAATCTCCTTCTTTGACAGGCATTCTTGGTTCCTTTATTAAATGGGAAGCCATATAGATAAAAGGTAGGACAATGCTGGAGATCGAGATTAAAGTCCGGGTCCCGGACATCAAAGCGGTCAGAGAACAGGTAATAGCATCAGGAGGAGTCCTCACTGAGACACTCACAGAACATGACTCATATTATAATGCCCCACACCGGGACTTTGGAATAACAGATGAAGCATTGCGCCTCAGAGAGACGGGTATAAAAACAACGGTTACCTACAAGGGACCCAAAGATACTATTCTTGGTTCAAAAGTCAGGGAAGAACTCAACCTTGATATCACTGATCCGAAAATCTTTGATTCAATCATTACCCATCTTGGATTTGTAATGGTGGCAGTCGTGCAAAAGCGCAGAGAGTATTACCAATATCAGGACTTCACCATATCTCTTGATCAGGTTGAAGGACTTGGAAACTTTGTGGAGATAGAATTAATATCAGATTCTAATGCAGAAATGGCGGCTGCACGTGTAGATGAAACAGCAATAAAAATGGGAGTAACCGGAGAGAGGATAACCCTCTCTTATCTTGAACTCCTTCTTTCTACACGTTAAGAAGTTTTATTTCAATATCTTTTGCGTCTTCACCAAAATGGATCATTGCACAGTTTCCCATCGCGGCCGGACCGGGGTTTACTGCCTTGATTCCATCGGCTTCATAAATACCCCGTTGTTCATGGACATGGGCACAGCAGATCAGGTCAAATTTCTCAACATACTTCTTCACTGTTGCTGAACCGACATGATTACCCGCAATCTCATCAAGGATGCCCTGAGGAGGTGCATGTGAAATGAGAACATTGTGAGTTGCCCTTTCCATTTTACTTACTGAACCTTTGAGCAGATCATCGATCTGTTTATCGGTAAGTTCAAAAGGTGTTCCAAACGGAGTAGGATTAGATCCTCCTATACCAACCAAAGATATCTTGCCGAGGTTCATTGTCGAACCATGAAGGTTCACACTGCTGGAACGCTCAAGGGCATCTAGTACCTCTTTGGGATCGCAGTTCCCCGGAACCGAGAAACTGGGGACATCGATACGTGAAAAACAGGTATCAACATCCTGGGCAGTTCCCATATTGGTGATATCCCCTGCGATGAATACGACATCAGGAGCGAGTTCCATGAAGGACTCGATCATCCCGTATTCACCGTGCAGATCTGCAAGCAGGAGCGCTTTCAACATGTGTACTAATATGGAACCCGTCTAAAAAATCTTAACTCAGGGTCGTTCCATGAACCGGTCACTTTCCCTGAAAGGGCAAGAGATCCCAAAGCAACTTCTGCTTCAGGTATGACCGGGGTAGATCGTGTGCCTGCCAGCGGTGTTCCGGGGAGTGGAATGAACCGGTGAGCATGAACAAAACCTGATTTACATACTTCACGGACAAGGCTGACTGTCTCCTCCTGCTCCTCATCAGTCTCATCCGGAAACCCGAAAATCACATCAACTATCGGTACAAGGCCTCCGTCCCTGATATGATCCAAGGCTGACAGCGCATCAGCACAGGAATGACCGCGACGAAGCCTGGAAAGGACAGCGTCACTTCCAGACTGCACACCCAAGTGGAGTTTTTTATTGTTGCAAAAGGTCCGGATCAGGTCCACTGATTCTTCAGTGATCCACTCAGGTCGTACCTCACTAGGAAATGTTCCAAAATAGAGTTCACGATTCCCATCTGCCTTAAGGGTTGACATGAGGCGTTCTACTTTATCTAACTGCGGATGCCTCCCATCTGAACCATATGCCAGAGCATTCGGTGTCACCAGTCTGATTTGCTTGAAATGTCTTGCAAGTTCCCTAATTGAATCGAGACTGCGATGACGCATCCGGTGCCCAAAAATACATGGCGTCTGACAGTATTGGCAAGCATATGGACATCCCCGGGAGATCTCGATATACCCTTTATACTCGCTAAAACTCGGGTATGCATCAAGCAACACTGAGTGGTCCACCTGAACGTGCCCATTCCTTGTTGCAACTCCCGGAGGTGGAGAAAGACCATGTTCAATCCTATCAAGGAGCCTGGGTACAGTATACTCCCCCTCACCGACCACAACATAATCAGCTACATCAACAAGTTCTTCATAACATGCTGTGGCATGGGGGCCACCAACGACTGTTATACACGATGCATTAGAGATCTCATCAAGATATCCGGGAGCCTGAATTGAATTCAAACTGTAAAGAGTTACATCACCCCCGGGGATGGGAGATGAAACAAGATGATAGCCATGCAGTTCGCAGGCTGTATAGAGAGTAGCAAAGCTGTTGCGCTGGGAAGTAATCTCACGCCATCGTATATCCATGTCTACAAGGTGCCTCTGACTGAAAGAATATTCTTGAAAAAGGAGAAAATAAAATCAGAGGTTATAC
>NZ_DATMYY010000012.1:0-2863 GCF_035560735.1 Methanospirillum sp. | reverse complement strand
CACGTTACCTGAACCTGAATTCATATGATATCAAATATCTGCATTGAACCGTATCAGAGGAAATCATGAGTGAAAACCCGTACTATAATGAAGAAACTTCAGATATTCTGACCCTGCTTGATGAGATCCCTTATGCCATCCAGGTGATTGATAATGGGATTTTCAGTTATTGTAATAAGGCAACACTTGACCTCTTTGGTGGAAAAAACCAGGAGATGATCCTGGAAAAACCTGTATCCATCATCTCTCCGGAAAGACAACCTGACAACAGTTCTTCTCAGGAACAATTTCGTCAGTTTATAAACCGGGCTCTTTCTGGTGAGAAAGTCACATTTGACTGGTCGTTTATATCACTGCAATCAAGCCGGATTTTGTGTGAAGTTACACTTCATAAGATCCAGTTTAGAGGTAAGCAATGTTTGCTCGCAACCGAATCGGAAATAGAAGAATGGGTAGAAGATCTGACTGGACTTGAAAAGAAAAACATTTTCCTTGAACACTCGTTACAGACTGTATCAGAGGGACTTGATGCCCTAGCTGCCGGAGATACCGATTTTTCTCTTGCCTTACCTCAAGCAGACAATGATACACAGGAGGCCATGATTCATCTGACCAGAGTTGTAGAGTCGGTGGAAAAAGTCAGAAAATCTGTAAAAACTCAGATTGATGATACGACACAACTCTCTACATCAGTAGCTGAAGGTCACCTCAGTATCAGGGCAGATACAACAAGGCATCAGGGAGAATTCCTTCATGTTGTAGAAATGATCAATTCAACCCTTGATTCGGTTGTAACTCCCCTGCAGAAAACAACTGAACTTGTGGGCAGAATATCAAAAGGTGATATCCCACCACCAATATCTGATGAATATCCCGGGGATCTCAATACTACAAAGACGAGTCTCAATCAGTGTATTGAGGCTATTAATTCCCTAGTCTGGGATACGGTTCTACTTAGCGAACCTGCAGTGAAAGGGAATTTATCAGTTCGCGTGGATCCAACAGAGCACCAGGGAGACTTTGGGCTTATTGTCGAGGGAATCAATAATACCCTGGATTCTATCATCGGGCCGTTTAAGATCACTGCAGATTATCTTGCCCGGATTGCAGTCGGTGACATCCCCACAACAATAGAAGAAACATATGAGGGAGATTTCAACGAGATCAAAAATAATCTGAACACGTGCATTGAGGCTGTGAATGCGATGGTCTGGGATACTGTTGTGCTTAGTGAGGCTGCTGTGAAAGGAAAATTCTCAGTCCGTGCTGATGCCTCGCAGCACAAGGGTGACTTTAGGGCAATCGTAGAAGGAATCAATAATACTCTTGATTCAGTGATAAATCCCCTGAAAGTTGCTGCAGAATATGTACACCGTATCTCGAAAGGTGATATGCCCCCGCTTATCACAGATACATACGAAGGGGATTTTAACGAGATCAAGGACAACCTGAACACCTGTATCGAATCGATTAAACGGTTAATATCAGATGCAGATCTTATGGCTGCTGCATCGGTGAATGGCAGGCTTGATACGAGGAGCGACCTGGATAAACACCAGGGTGATTTTAGGGAGATCATGGCAGGGATTAACACCACCCTTGATCACTTTACCTGGCCAATAAGGGAGACTTCCCGCATCTGCAAGCGTTATGCAGAGTGTGACTTTTCTGCTCGTGTGAATTCAAAACTCGGGCTCGCTGGAGAATTTATTCCATTCAGGGACTCACTGAATGGTATCGGAATCCAGATGCAGGACGTCATATCAGAGATAAACCGTATTGCAGGGAGTTATGCCAAAGGTGACTTCAGCACGACGATCGACAGTTCATGCCGGATCAAAGGAGATCTCATACCACTGCGGGATGCACTTGACAGAATCGGATCGGATATTTCAGATCTGCTGAAAGTAGTTCTGCTCCAGATGAAAGACCTGACTGAAAATGCAAAGACTGCATCATCAGGGGTTGCTGATGTCAGCAGCGGTGCGTCCCTGATTGCAGAGACTGCTGAAAAAACACAGGAGAATGCAGAGAGAAGCCAGCACGGAATAGACCAGGTGCTTCAGGCCATGGAGGATCTCACCAGGAATATCAGTGAGGTCTCGGTGAACACCGAAAGAGTGGCACAACTGACTAAATCAGCCGATGAGATGGCCCGGACAGGCATTCTCAATGCCAGTAATGCAGAAAAAGGGATGGGAGATATTACCCGGACCAGTCACACTGCAAACTCCCTCATTGCCGAGATCCAGAAAGAGATGCACGAGATCGGGAAGATCGTAAACCTGATCACCGATATCGCTAGCCAGACAAATCTGCTCGCTCTTAATGCCGCTATAGAGGCTGCTCGTGCAGGGGATGCGGGAAGAGGGTTTGCTGTGGTTGCTTCAGAAGTGAAGTCGCTTGCCCAGGACTCACGAAGATCTGCAGAGAACATCAACGAGATGATAGCAAATTTGCAGAGAAGGGGTGAAGAAGCAGCAAAGGCTATGGTTGAGTCTCAATCTGCTGTTGATACAGGAGACAAAGCTCTGAAAGAGACATTGCAGGCATTTCATAATCTTTCAGGGTCAGTGGAGACGATCAAGGTGAATATGGAGACCGTGGCAAGTGCTTCAGAGGAACAGGCTGCATCCTTTGAGGAGATTACTGCCAGTGTAAGTGATATGAGTACACTCGTCAACGAGACTGCAAAGCAGGCGATAAACTCGTCAGCAACGAGTGAAGAGGCCCTTGCGATTGTGTCCCAGATTGAGCATGTTATTGAAGAAATAAACCGTGTTTCAGTAACGATAACCCAGAATATGAGCAGGTTTACAATCAGAAGTTAAAATGAGGACATATTCCTCTAAACCTACCATAC
>NZ_DATMYY010000011.1:0-9707 GCF_035560735.1 Methanospirillum sp. | reverse complement strand
ATCCAGTTGACTGTAATATTACCCCATAATTGATAATATTTGTCCCGCCTATTCTCTTTTTGCTGTGCGAAAGATTCTTGCATTCTGAACCGGACTATGAAGATATGGACGGGGAGAAAAAATCAGAAATCGGACGAGAATCATTGGCTCTGCATGCTGCTCATTCAGGGAAACTTGAGATCAGATCAAAGGTCCCGCTTGCAAGCCGGGATGACTTGAGCAGAGCATACACACCAGGAGTTGCAGAGGTCTGCCGGAAGATTGCAGACGATCCGGAAACAGTCTGGAAATATACCCTGAAGTCAAATACTATCGCAATTATCTCTGATGGAACAGCGGTTCTTGGTCTTGGAAATATTGGTCCTCTAGCTGGAATTCCGGTTATGGAAGGAAAGGCAATTCTCTTCAAGGAGTTTGCAGGTGTTGATGCATTTCCAATCTGTCTTGATGCAAAAAGTGAGGATCTGGTCAGGATCATCCGGAGTCTGGCTCCTGTCTTTGGAGGGATCAACCTGGAGGATATCGCTGCACCAGCCTGTTTTGAGATAGAGGAAGAACTCCAGGATCTTGGTATCCCGGTGATGCATGATGATCAACACGGGGCAGCAGTGGCAGTTCTCGCAGCAATAATAAATGCCTGCAGGGTTACAGGAAAGTGTTTTGAGAATCTGAAAGTGGTTGTCTGCGGAGCAGGGGCTGCGGGTTATGCGATATGTCGCCTACTCAAGTGCATCGGGTACGACACTCAATCCTGTACTCCGGTCAAAGAATTGATCGCTTGCGATACATCTGGTATCATTTACCGGGGCCGGCCAGGACTGTACGAAAACAAATACAAATTCATCCTCGGGGACGAGACGAATTCAATACACAGAACCGGAACCCTTGCTGATGCAATGAGAAGTGCTGATGTTTTTGTCGGGGTCTCGGTTGCTAACCTGGTGACACAAGAGATGATCAGGTCCATGGGGTCTGATCCGATTGTTCTCTCTCTTGCAAATCCAGTGCCTGAGATCATGCCAGATAAGGCCAAAGCAGCAGGGGCTGCAATCATTGGTACAGGTAGGAGTGATTATCCAAACCAGGTCAACAATGTCCTTGCCTTCCCGGGCATTTTCAGGGGGGCTCTTGACGCAAGTGCCACCCGGATCACCGATGAGATGAAAATTGCAGCTGCACACGCAATTGCAGAATGTGTCTGTGATCCTACCCCTGAACGCATCCTTCCTGATCCACTAGACCGGGGAGTTGTACCTGCGGTTGCTCAGGCTGTGAAAAAGGCTGCAGTTGCATGTGGGGTTGTCAGAAATACATGAGTATTAAAGCTTCACAGACCTCATCCTAAAATATGCAGCCAACAGAGAAGCAGTCGAAAGTTCATCCCCCTGGAAGTGGGGGACTCTTACTGTAAATTCACAAATTCGGATCTGTCACCACTATCATTGATCATGGCATACATTTCCTCATATATCATAACCGGACACTCACATCCTCGTTATGTACCACATGGACCTGGTGAACCCTGAATATGTCAACCGCATTACTCACTGATCTCTACGAACTGACCATGGCACAGAGTTTCCTTCAGCATGGCAAAACCGGCAGGGCTGTGTTCTCCATCTCGGTCAGGTCAATGCCAGACGAACGAAATTTTCTTATCTCCTGCGGACTTGAGAGTCTGGTCCAGTGCCTGACCACCTTTGCCTTCTCTTCTGAGGATATCTCTTACCTGCGATCACTGGACCGATTCACTGAAGAATTTCTCTCCTGGATCTCAACGTTTAGGTTTTCAGGAGACGTCATTGCGGTTCCGGAAGGGAGAATCGTTTTTGAGAGCGAGCCACTTGTCAGAATAGAAGGGCCACTGCCGGAGGTACAGATTCTTGAGACAATCGCCCTCAACCTGATCCATCACCAGACTGTCATCGCTTCAAAAGCTGCTCGGATGATGGCTGTGAGCAGAGGACACGGTCTTGTGGATTTTGGTCTTCGAAGGGCTCACGGACCGGAAGGTGGAGCCTACGCAGCCCGGGCAACGTACATTGTCGGCTTTCTTGGAACATCGAATCTGGAAGCAGGAAACCAATTTGAGATCCCTGTCTCAGGGACAATGGCACACTCATATGTTCTTGTTTTTTCATCTGAAGAAGAAGCATTCAGATCATACATTCAAACATTCCCAGACGACCCGGTTCTCCTCATAGACACCTACGATACAATGAAAGGAGTCGCAACTGCAGCAAAACTTGCTCTGGAAGGACTCCCGGTTTCTGCTGTCAGGATTGACAGTGGTGACATTGCAAGTATTGTGCCAAAGGTAAGGCAGTACCTGGATGATCATAACCTCAAAAACATCCGCATAATCGTTACCGGGGGGGTTGATGAACATGATATCGATCGGTGGCTACTGGCAGGAGTTCCAATCGACTCATTTGGAGTCGGGACCAAACTGCTGACATCATCTGATGTTCCCTTCCTTGACATGACATACAAACTGGTAGAGTACGAGGGAAAACCCAAATCAAAAACCAGTCAGGGAAAAGTGACCATCCCTGGCAGACGGGAAATTTACCGGTATTATAACAGTGAAGGTGTGATGGATCACGACGAGATTGTAACAGAAACTGAAGGAATACCTGGTGAAAAACTGCTGGAGACGATCATCAGAAACGGAAAATCAACAGGGATTGACATCTCACTTAAGCAAAGCAGGGAACGGTTCAAGGAGGATTTCAACAGGCTTCCGGCTGTGATGAAAGGACTCAGTAAAAACCGGTACCCTGTAATCATCAGATAATAAGAAACCTTCTCTATCAAGTGCTACAACGGGTAGTTGATGAGTCAGTCTGCATATGTTCACGGATACTCTGATCGTGAAGCAGAACGCCTGTCTGACCAGGCAAATACCCTTACAGAGATCCTCCATCATGATACCAGGTTTCCACCTGGGAGTCTCGTTCTCGAAGCAGGATGCGGTACCGGTGCCCAGACCGTTATTATTACATCACAAAATCCGGATTGCAGGTTCAGATCAATAGATATCTCCCAGACATCACTTGACTTTGCTGAGGAACGACTCAGGAAGGAAGCAGGCTCCTGTATCAGTCAGGTTACTTTTGAGCAGGGAGACATCAGAAATCTCCCATACGATGACGAGACATTTGATCATATCTTTCTGTGCTTCGTACTCGAACACCTTCCTGAACCTGGCAATGCCCTCAAAGAGCTGAAACGCGTTCTAAAATTTGGGGGATCAATCATGGCAATTGAGGGAGATCATGGATCTGTTTATTTTTATCCTCCTAGTCAGGCTGCCATTGACGCCGTTCAGACCCAGATAGAACTGCAGCACCGTTCAGGCGGAGATGCATGCATCGGGAGGAGACTCTATCCACTCCTGACAGAGACCGGTTTTTCAGATGTCCGGGTCACTCCACGGATGGTATATGTTGACGCAAGTAAACCTGAATTGGTAGACGGATTTACCAGAAAAACATTTACTGCAATGATTGAAGGAGTTCAGCATAATGCAGTCGCTGCAGGATTGATCTCAAACGAGCGGTTTGAGGAAGGAATCCAGAGTTTATATAGAACCTGTGAACCTGAAGGCGTTTTTTGTTACACATTCTTCAAGGCAGCAGGAGTAAAATCCTGATCGTGTCTTTTTCACGCCTGTTTAAAAATTCCAGACACAACAAACCAGATCCCAAATATCATCAGAACAACGCCGCATGCATAGAGGATATATTTGTACTCACGATCACCCAGCAACACTCTGCTTTTATGAATACTTACTGAAACCAATGTGAACCAACTGAGATCAGATAACCAGTGTCCAAAGATGAAAGCGATAAGCCCTGCAAGACCGCTAGCCAGAGAACTTATCAGAAGGGCACTGCCTACTGAAAACCACCAGATCCAGAAGTACGGATTTGAGATGCTGGTAATCAGCCCGGCAACAACTGGAGAGCCTGATCCCGACGTCGGGGAGACCAGGGAAAGAGTGGCACCCCTGGCTGATTGAACAGTCAGAACTCCAAAAACAAACAGGGCAGTACCCCCCACAACTGCAATCAGGAGTGATGAGCTAGCTGGAAGAAAGGGTATCCCTGCTGCAATCAGGATCACAACAAGAAGTTCTGCGAAGATGTGACCACAGGTGACCTTAGGCCCACTCTTCCAACCCTCTCTTATGGCTGACTGAATTGTTGCAATCAAGGTAGGTCCGGGTGCAAGAGCTCCGGTAAGACCGATTACAAACCCGAGGACACCCAGTTCAACTAGAGACATGTGAGGTTGAATTGTTGATCATAGACAGATAGATACTAACCGATTAGACTAGCAGCTTGCTTCTATGGAGACCAGGGAAGGAAATATATAAGTATATCCCAATGGGATCAATGAAATGCGCGGCCAGACCAGGGAAGCAGATCAAAAACCGGAATTTAAGAGTTTTTTTTAGCCGCGATCAGGGAAGGAGATCATAGGGAGCCTGTTAAAACTCAAGTGGCACCGCATATGGTAAAGGTAAAACCACTTAGCTTCATAGGTATGAAGGTCCAACCACATGCTATGGATCGGATCACTAAGTTCCTTATCCTCCTGGTTGCAGCACTGGTGCTCGCACCCGGATGTTTTGCAGCAGAGAACGCTACTGCATCAGATGCAGCAGGCAACACCACCGAACTCGTTAAGGAAGTTGCAAACGCAACCCTTGATGCAAACAACACCACCGTTGACGCTTCAATGAACCTGACCAATGTCAGCCCACTTAAGGCAACCGCTGGTGCAAACACTTCAGCTGCTAACGCAACCACAATTTAAATTTCAAGTTGTTACAGCAGGTAGTCAGGATCTTGTATTCACAGGATCCGGTCTACAAATATTTTGTTTAACTTATTTCTCAATATTCTGCATTGCAGAGACTGCTTCTTTTGCTGTAGGGTACACAGGAAAGATTCGAAGGAGTCCGGATACCTGCAGAACCTCGTGTACTACATCATTCAGGCCACAAACACTTATGCTGCCGTTATCAGGTTTTACTGCTTTAGCAGCTTTCAGCATGGCACGAAGTCCAGAACTTGCAATATATGGCGAATCGGTCATATCAATCACGATGAACCTCATCCCTTGTTCAATACCTTCTGTGAGAGCAGTGTCCAGATCAACAGAGTGACCGGTATCTATCTTACCAAATGGTCTGAAAACCCAGACATTCCCATCATACCAGATGTCTATCGGCATACAGTCTCCCATCTCATCACGAATAAGGTAAGAGACAGTATCTCCTTTTAAGCGATCATTATCGGTCATAATATTACACCGGATTGAGAGCCGATTTGAAGACAGGCCAGACTCCCCACATAATATTTCCCGTGATTCTTATTCTGCATACCGAAGAAGAGAGTGATTAGAAAGGGGTTGAGACAGATCGTATAGCCCGATTTATTAGACACACAACAAAAATTGAATACTATTTTTTCCCTATACCAACCTGGCTCAATCAGGCAACCCCGGTTATGGAACTGAGTTTTCCCCTGAACTGGCTCATGTAGAGATTGTAATAAAATCCCTGTGCAGCCATCAGATCATCATGGGTCCCACGTTCTACAATCTCACCATGGTTTATCACCAGGATGCAATCTGATTTGCGGATAGTCGAGAGACGATGAGCAATGATAAATGATGTTTTTCCCTGCTGCAGACTGAGAAGCCCGGACTGAATCAGTTTTTCAGTGCGGGTATCCACATTGCTGGTTGCTTCGTCCAGGATCAGCAGACGTGGCTGCGAGACCATAGCCCGTGCAATGGTAAGCATCTGCCTCTGACCCTGTGAAAGGTTTGAGCCTCCGTCATTAAGGAATGTATCAAAACCTTCAGGCTGGGCCATGATGAACTCGTATGCTCCTGCCTGTTTTGCAGCCGCGATACACTCATCATCAGTAGCATCACCACGGGCATACCGCAGGTTCTCCAGAATGGTGCCAGAGAAGAGGAATGGTTCCTGGAGAACCTGGGCGATCTGGATCCTGAGACTGTCCTGTCCAACCTCATCGATCCTGACTCCGTCAATGGTGATCGATCCTGACTGGATATCGTAATACCGGGTCAGGATATTGATGATGGTGCTCTTTCCTGCCCCGGTCGGACCGCATAGGCCGAATACCTGGCCTGGAAGAGCTCTGAACGTATTTTTCTTCAGGACAGTTCTACCGGGAACATATGCGAAATCAACAGCGTCAAACTTCACATCTCCATCAACCAGAGGCATCGGTTTTGCTTCAGGGAGATCTGCAACCACCGGCTGTTCGTCAAGGATCCTGAACACCCGTGCCGCTCCTGCGCTTGCCCCGATGATCAGGGCATACTGTGAGAATATCTGCGAAAGTGGAGAGGAGATGTTTGATGAGAGACCGAGAAATGCAACCAGTTCACCGAGTTGGATATGTCCTTCCATCACCATGGCACCACCGACGATCAGAAGAAGGATCATCTGCAGATTTGCCATGATCGTTGCAGCAGGCATGGATGTGAGTGCAACAAACTGGGCCCGGCCACCGGTCCTGGCAACAATCCCTGATAGTTTTGAGAATCCCACGCCGCTGCTTCCCTGCTGATTGTATGCGATCGTAACCTTCTGGCCTGCAAGCCGCTCCTCTGCATACCCGTTCAGCTCACCTAGGAGCTCCTGCATCCTCTCAAAAGCCGGGCCTGATATCCTTGCGATGGTGGATGAGATTGCCAGCATCCCGAAGACCGCCAGGTATACAAGAAGGGTGAGAACCGGATTTATCCAGAGCATCACAAGGGTGAGAACGATGATCGTGGTAACAGACTGGAGAACCTGCTGAATCCCGTTTGAAAAGAACTGATCGATAACATCGGTATCGTTCGAGACCCTGCTCATCAGCTCGCCGATCGGCTGGCGATCAAAGAAACTGAGAGAGAGTGTCTGCATATGGTTGAAGAGATCGGTTCTGAGGGTGTAGAGACCCTCCTGCGAGATCTTTGAGAGGAGATGCTGGGTCAGATGCCCGAAGATCCAGAGTGCAGCGGCATCGATGATGAAGTAGACAAGGACCTGTCTGAGATCCTCCAGTGATCCATGGCCTGCGATGATATTCGTTGCATATCCCATAAGGGCAGGAAGGATTCCCATGGTGACTGAGAACCCGATCATGAAGAGAATAGCCAGGGCGAGTCTGAACCGGTACCTCGTCAGGTATGAGAGCAGCCTGCGCAACGTCAGCCCTATCGATTCGTACTGGTCATTCTGATCTGTACCGGAGACAGAGACAGGTTTTGGAGTCATTGTCATGATGCATTCCTCCCTGACTGAAGTCCACTCCCGAGTTGTGATTCATAGATCTCCTGGTAAAGAGGACTTGAGGAGAGGAGTTCTGCATGTGTCCCGGTCGCCTCAATTGTTCCCTGGTTCATAAGGACAATCCGATCAGCGGTGATGACCGAACTGATTCGCTGGGCCACGATGAACTTGGTTGTGCCAGCCATCATGTCAGTGATCGCATCCTGAATCCGTGCCTCGGTGGCAACATCGCAGGCACTGGTGCTGTCATCAAGAATCAGGATCTTTGGTTTCTGTGCAAGGGCACGAGCGATCGAAAGCCTCTGACGCTGGCCACCGGAGAAGTTGGAGCCACGCCGGGCAACCTTTCCATCATAGAGTTCAGGAATATTCTGTACAAACCCGTCCACATCTGCTGAACGGGCTGCCACGAACATCTCATCATCGGTCATGGAAGGTTTTCCAAACCGGATCGTCTCGCTGATTGCACCTGAAAAGAGGACAGACTCTTGGAGACAGACACTGACCATGCTGCGAAGTGTTTCCAGGGAGATGGAACGGACATCTACGCCATCGATGGTGATACGACCACCGGTGACGTCATAAAATCTGGGAATAAGTGAGACCAGCGATGATTTGCCACAGCCGGTTGCTCCCAGAAACCCGATCGTCTCACCCGGCTTTGCAACCAGGTTTATACCGGTAAGGACCTCACCTTCAGGCTCTCCATCAGCATTCCGGTACGCAAAGGTGACATTCTCAAACTCCACACGACCTTTTACCTGATCAATGCTGATTACAGCAGGATTTTCAGGTTCACTCACCTCAGGAACCGCATCAAGGACCTCAAAGATCCTCTTCAGGGATGCGTTTGCCTGGGTGATAAACGGCAGCACAATCGCAATGATCAGAAGAGGCATCATGAGGATGAGGATATACTGTGCAGCCGATGTCACATCACCGATCATAAGGCCTGTCCCTTCGAGAACCTGCATACCTCCGAAGTAATAGACTGCCCCGAACCCGAGGATAGCGATCGCAAACACGGTAGGCATGAGATAGGACATGACCATCTGCGGCCTGACAGCCGCATGCTTCAGTCTCTCTGCAGCCTGCCCGAACTTTGTGATCTCATACTCCTGCCTGACAAATGCCTTGACCACCCTGATGCCGGTCAGTGTCTCCCGAAGGGCTTTGTTCACGCTGTCAATCTCTGCCTGTTTGCGGGAGAAAGCAGGCTCGACTATAACAAAGTACACAACCAGCAGAACAGTCAGAAGCACCAGAAGTACAACCATTATCCAGACAAGGGCAGGAGCCATGGCAGCCATGATGAGGACAGTACCGATCAAGAGGAGGGGAGCCTGCATGAGGTTCATCACTGACTGCTGTATCGCAACCTTGATATTCTGAACATCTGTTGTCAGCCTGACAAGCAGATCACTGGATCTGAACCTGTCGATGTTCCCGAATGAGAGGGTCTGGATCTTTTCAAACTCCCGGGTGCGCAACGTGTGGGCAGAATATTCTGATGCCCAGACCGCGATCGCTGCATTTCCGATCTGGCATGCTCCTGCAATGACCGCAGCCAGGAGCATGAGAATCCCGACATCAAGAGAGTATGAGAAGTTGTTCTTCATGATCCCGTTGTTGATCAGATCGGCAGAGAGGGCAGGAATGGCAAGAGTGCCCCCGGCAACCACGATATTGAGCAGAATTGAGAAGAGAAACCACCGCTCGTATCCATGAAACACTTCATAGAGGCGTCTGAAATTTGATATTGTCATTATGCCAGCTCCGGTGAGATCATCAGATACCATCCTCCGGCAGCTAACTATTTAAAATAAACCGAAAGGCCAGAAATTGACACCGGCAGGGTGAGCAAAAACAGCAGTATGCCGGGTGTCAGAAAACGAAATTTGTGAGTGTAACACTCACTTCTTCTCTACCTTCTCTTCTGCCATTACATACTTTGCAATCATGAAGACAACGAAGGCTACCACGATGAAGTTGATACATTCTGCGGCGAATGGACCGATCCCAAGATGAACAGGTCCAAGGTTGAGGGTGGAAGCCTTCCAGTCGCCGGATGGTACCAGAACACCCACAAAGGGCATGATAATATTATCAACCAGAGACTTAACAAGGCTCGTTGCTGCAACGCCCATGATGAACGCCACAGCCAGTGCAACTACCTTATACTCCTTGAGAAATTCCAGAAATTCTCCTATAAACCCGGTCATGTGTACCCGGCTGGGGTTTGAGTCCAATTATCATGAACCTTTCGCCAACTGACTGGTTACAGGCGGGGCTGTTGCTGTGTCGCACAGTGGAATGTGCCATACCCTTCGATCATGGCACGGGCATATTAGATAGTATAAACTCTCCAACTTCATCTAAT
>NZ_DATMYY010000010.1:0-2741 GCF_035560735.1 Methanospirillum sp. | reverse complement strand
AGAAAACACGGATGGATTTCTTTAGGTACAGTTGAATGGATTTATATCCCTCAGGGTGTATCTTTGTTCTATACCATGGAGATCGTGAAGATTCCAAAGATGGAGAAGGAGGAGTACGACGCTCTGATCCATAATCGCTTCATGGCCCGGATAGCATTCCAGGGGGAAAAATACCCCTATATTGCACCGTTCATGTATGTGTATGATGGAAAACACCTGTACTTCCTCTCCACTAAGTACGGCAGAAAATTCGAATATTTCCGTAAGTCCCCATATGTTTCAGTTGAAATTGAACAGTACGAGCCTGATCTTTCAGGTTTCATGTTCGTGACCCTGCAGGGATATCTTGAAGAAGTAACAGACTCCATCGAAAAAAAGATTATCAGGGGAAAGTTTGTGGATCTAATACAAGAGCAGCATCTCTCACTCAATATTCTTGCTGCCCTTGGGCATTCACCTGAAGATGCTCCTGAATCCATATGCCGTGAAGAGAGATCGGTTGTATGGAGGCTGAACGGTGTCCGAAGTCTTGTTGCACTTAAGAATGTGTGATATGGTCCAGGAGATCCGATAGGATCTTTGGATTATAAACCGGTGGTCTGCAGGTCTGTCCGGAACAGATCCAAACCGATGGAACTTCTTCGCGAGCAATGGCTTCTGATTCAGGCACTAGTCTTTGCATTTCAGATACATATGTGGGGATATAAGGAACGATAACCAACCCCGGGATATACTTCTGATGTAATACCTTCCATAGTGCGATTCTACGTTCATCTTCAACATAGCCGGTAATTACAACACGAATCTCTATTTTTTGCCTGCATATCATACCAAGAAGGCTAAGAGTTCCCTGGGGTACCCTGGTGACGGTATCATACATACCAGCAAGCAGAGCATCAGCCCGCTTTTTATATTCCTCATTCCCGGTGATTAGACCCAGTTCAGAGAGAATCTGGTAGGCAAGTCCATTCACCGACTGAACAGGTCCATCATAATCATCGCGAATCCTAACCGGAACCAGAGGATCATCAGAACGTGTTGCATAAAAACCTCCTCTCATCTCATCCCAGAAGAGATCTAATGCAGTCTGTATGATTGCAACTGCACTTTCTAGGTATGCAGGTTTCCCTGATGCCTGAAAGAGGCTTATCAGGCCTGATGAAAAGGAGATGTAATCCTGTGCTGTACCTTTTATGGTTGCTTTACCCGCTTTCCATTGATGCCAGAGTTCTCTTTTATTGGTAAGGATCGTGGTCAGCAGAAAATCAGAAGCCTCCTCTGCAGCACGGATCATCCATGCATCATCAAGAACCCTTCCTGCATATGCAAGTGCCCCGATCGCAAGACCATTCCAGTCTGTTAGAACTTTATCATCCAGTAGGGGGCGAGATCGCAGTTCCCTGCGATCATACAGTTTCTTTCGTATCTGTTCGACAACTGGTGAATCTACGGGGATCGGGATGGTAGTAGTCCCATCCGCATTTTTTTCCCTGACCCATGAGATGATGTTACTTCTGGGGGGAATACCCGCCTCTGATGGAAGATTGCCGTTTTCAGTGATCCCCCAGATCTTCTCTGCAATCGTCATTTCATCAGAGTTCAGAACCTCCTTGAGATCTATAAATTTCCATAGGTAAAATGCCCCTTCTCCACCCTCACTGTCAGCATCCTCTGCCGATGCAAATCCTCCATCTGGACGCCGTAGAGTCTGGCAGATGTACTGAAGAGACTCTTCTGCTGCCTTACGCATGAGTGGATCGGAGGTGATCTGCCAGGCAGAAGTGAATGCAGATGCATTCATCGCCTGATCATAAAGCATCTTTTCAAAGTGGGGAATTTTCCAGGCACGATCTACAGCATACCGGTGAAACCCAAATCCGACCTGATCCCTCACTCCTCCAAGGGCCATGGCTGAAAGAGTACCTATTGCCATTTGGATCGCCTGATCACTGCCAAATACCATCCCGTACTGCATAAGAAAAATCAACTGGGGAACAGAGGGAAACTTAGGTGCCCTTCCAAATCCCCCGAACTTAGAATCATAGGTACTCGAAAAACTATTGAACGCTGAATGGAGATCCTCATTTGAGAACATCCCCAAATGGGGGTCTGGGTTATTCTTTCCATACGCCTGGGATATTGCCCCGAACACACGATCTCCTGCCTCATAGACTTCATCACGTCGTTCTTCCCATACACGAACAATATGGGGGATAAGATCCAGCATACCCGGAGTTTCTCCTCGTGATCTCCGAGGGATAAAGGTGGCTGCATAGAATGGTTTCAGATCAGGAGTAAGGAATATACTCAGGGGCCATCCTCCTGATCCCGTCATTGCCTGACAGACACCCATATAGATCCGATCAATCTCGGGGTGTTCTTCCCGATCCACTTTTATAGCGATGAAGTGTTTATTGAGAATTCCAGCCATTTCCTGGTCCATAAAACACTCTTTTTCCATCACATGACACCAGTGGCATGCTGCATACCCGATTGAGAGGAAGATAGGTATATCCCGCTCCCGTGCCAGTGCATGGGCCTCTTCTCCCCAGGGATACCAGTCAACCGGATTGTGAGAATGCTGTAATAGGTATGGGCTTTGTTCATGGATCAGTCGGTTTGGCATTGATTCATTTACTTCTGTTATACATGATAACACATACTGGTGACAAGAGAGAATGTCCGCCACGCAATTAATTAAATACTGCCACCAATAAACTCCTTCTACCAATGGATAATTA
>NZ_DATMYY010000009.1:0-4899 GCF_035560735.1 Methanospirillum sp. | reverse complement strand
ATATATATAGATCTGGCACCAACATTGTAGTCCTCATTAAGCGAGGTGGGGTAGTCAGGATATCCCGTCGGGCTCATAACCCGAAGACCGATGGTTCAAATCCATCCCTCGCTATTCTGTTCTCTGATGTATTCACTTCATTTTTCAAGAAGTTGTGTCCTAGTACTTGTTTCCGTATGTGCTCCTTGTTCAGATCTCAGTAAATCGGTCACCAATATTCTGATTCAATCCAAAGAGAGCGGATTTCTGTGATGAGTATATGAATCTGGATGTCGCAGAATGGACAGCCCGGATAGAGAAAAAGTCATCAGACAGAATCATATCACATTCACGAACCCTGGAGAGTGGGCCTGCCGCCGGTGCCGGAGTGCAATGCTGTGTTCTTCAGATCGGTGCCCTACATTTGGTTGCACTTTTCTCTGTTCCCTTACATCCATCTGAAGATATCATCTCAGATATCCTTGCCCATGCCAGCAGTTCTGGGGCATCTGCTACAGTTCTGATCTCTCCCTCTGGGGGACATGTATTTTTTTCTGATGAGGCAGATGCCGATTTTTTAGGTCTCATAAATCTCTGCAAACCACCCGGATTATCAGATGAATTCCTCCAGACAGAACAGATCCAATTCAAAAATCAGGCTGAAGCGGTTAGTAGGTATCTCACAGAAATCAGGAAAGAACTGAGTAGCTGGCTTTACAGGAAGGATGGTGAAACTCCTGGATCAACCCGCGAACTTACAATCCAGACTCTTATAAACCGTGTCGTCCTGACAAGGATTTTTCAATCCTACGAAAGAGGGGAGAGAACAGAGTGTGGATCCCTCATAGATACTCTCTGTTCATTCGCATCAACAGTCCCTGTTCTGGATTCCTATGATATCAGGACTAGAATTCTTGATGACGAAACTATACATGAAGTAAATAGGCTCGCAAGTTTACCGGTTAAGGATCTAAAAAACATAAGGCTCTCATGGATCAGTCCTGAAGACTGGTCATCAGCGTTTGCCATGTATCTCGCTTCTATCCCGAGGAAACCACATAAGAAAAAGGCTTCATCAGATGAAGACGAGCAGGAAGGGTGCAGAGCAGTCCTGAAGTCAGGTGCAGGAAAACTAATAGCCGGGGCCCTTTCCAGAGATGAGATTCTAGCAGAATCATTCTGGGATCCCGCAGCCGGGTGTGGTGAGATTATCTCCATGATGCTCAGGAGAATACGGAATGCCCTGAACAAAGGTGGAAGGGATACCATCACTGGCCGCCTCATCGCTGCTGGAGAAATGGTACACGCTAACGATGCATCACCAATCCATATTGCGATGATCAGGTTCGTGATCGCCTCATGGATTCTGAGTGGTGAGTGTACTGATCCTTCTCTTATCAGAACTCCTCTATGGTATCCATTCCTTTCTTTAGACAAACAGATCAGGACAGGTTCTCCCTTGTATGATGAGAGAGCGTATGAAGAGTTTGCATCAGTTCAGGAAGGATATCCAATCCTCCGCCACCTTCACCCTCTTACTGTAAAAGAACTTCCACAAAAGAAGCCATTTTCTCTCATCATCTCATCTCCAGAAGGAAAAAGTCCGGGTGGTCCTCCGGAGATTGCCTGCTATCTCACAAGACGATTTTCCTCATATACAGGAGGAATAGATCGGGGAGTATTGTATGCCGAACTTGCCAGGGAGATGCTTACACCAGGTGGAAGGGCAATCCTCTTTCTCAGAAAAAACTGGTTATCAGAGTCATCATACCGGGGATTCAGACAATGGATTGCTCATACATCACGGGTCACTATAGTTGTACCAGAAGACGAGCACAGTAAGGGAGATGCAGATTGTCTTTCTGCGGTGATTCTCCATTCTGTTCCTGAGAAAACTCACACTGTGTTCAGGTTTCCCACCGGAATGGCTGAACCCTTGCCAAGAATCAGAAAATACCAGATTTTTCCTGAATGTAACCATAAAGACGACGGGTGGAGTCTGAATGATCCCTGGGAGTCTATAATGATGGAACGGCTCTCTCATGGAACAATGACTCTCAGTGAGTACCTGTTTGATGAATTATACTCTGGAACTGTAGGAGATCAGATTAGAAACAGAGCGGATTCCTGGATATCGTTAACATGGAAGGGATCAGATCTCTTCGTTGGCAGGGGTAGAACCCCGGAACCCGGTGCTGAGGTCATCATACCAGGAGAAGATCAGTATCTTGTGGCATTTCTTCACTCGTCTATTGCCAGGTGGTACATCAAGACAAATATTCGCAGATCCATAGCTTCTCCTGATCTGATGAACCTTATCAGGAATCTGCCAGTCCGGACCATCGATCATTACTCTCCAGAAGAAAAATTGATTTCTGAACGAATCGGTGCGGCTGCAGCCCGTCTTGAGATGCTTGGAAAAAGGAGAGAGATCTGCCATGCATGGCATGATATAAACAGAATAGAGCGGCAGATAACAACCGCACAGGAGGAGATGGATTATCTGGTAAATACCCTGTACGGAATATCTCCTGAAGATTGCATAGAGATCAGGCAGCGTATGAAAACTGACGGGACCCCCGATATACAGAATGCAGGTTTTCAAATACGATGAAAGCAATTTCACCTATATTCAATCCCTATGATCATCAGACAATTCTTCATCCCCGGCATTTCCCATAGTTCATACCTTGTTGGAGGAACAGGGTCGTGCCTGATCATCGATCCCTCCCGTGATACGGATCAATACCTGATTGCAGCCCGGGAGGAAGGGATGAAGATAGTAGGAATTTTGGAGACGCATCTCCATGCTGATTTCATATCTGGACACCTGGATATTGCTGAAAAGACTGGTTCCCCTATCTACATGCCTGAACGGGCTCAAGCCCTCTTCCCACATGTTCCTGTACAGCGTGGATCAATCATCACAATAGAGGATATAAGGATTGAGGTGAGAGAAACGCCGGGACATACACCAGAACATGTCTCCTACGTACTCATTCTCCAGAGTCGGTCTGATAGCCCTGTTGCCGTATTTTGTGGAGATACCCTCTTTGTCGGTGATGTGGGCCGACCAGATCTCTTCCCCGGAAGTTCCCAGGAGCTCGCGTCAGAACTGTTCACAAGCCTACACAAAGAGCTTATGACACTTCCTGATCATTGCGAGGTTTATCCTGCTCATGCTGCAGGATCATTCTGTGGCAGGTCACTTGCAACGAAAAGAACAAGCACCATCGGGTATGAGAAGATAGCAAACCCGGCTCTTGCCATCCCAGACCGGGATTCCTTTGTTTTAAGCCTTACCAGCGATATGCCACCTGCCCCTGATCATTTTAGCAGATGTACAGAAGTTAACCGGAGAGGTCCGGTTCTGCTTGCAGAATTACCTGACCTTAAGGCGCTCAGTGCCAATGAAGTCAGGTTGATGCTTGAGTCAGGAGTTGCTGAGGTGGTTGATATCCGCAGGTATGATTCATTTGGAGGAATCCATATCCCTGCGAGCCTTAACATTGATTCAGAAGCCAATTTTGCCACGAACGCAGGATGGATTGTCAGACCTGACATAAACCAGATTCTTGTCGGCTATAACCCGAAGCAGGTCGCAGATGCAGTAGTGATGATGCACCGGACAGGAATAGATTCCATCACAGGGTACCTCTCGGGGGGAATTCAGAACTGGGTGCAATCAGGATTGAAAACTGATAACGTGAGGATAATATCAGTGCATGAACTTGCGTCCCTTATGGAGAGTGAACCTGAACTTCTTATCCTTGATGTCAGAGCAACTATCGAATATGCTGGATATCATACCCCAGGGTCTATTAATATTCCATGGCCTGATCTCCGTACAAGACACAGTGAAATAAGGAACTCTGGCCTTGTAGTTGTAATCTGTGGATCAGGTGTCAGGGCAGGGATGGCCTGTAGTATCCTGAAACGAGCAGGGCACCATAACGTGGTAAATGTTGCCGGAGGATACATAGGCTGGATCGCAGCAGGGTTTAACCAACGTTTGACATAGTTTTTCAGATTTATTCGCAGGGATTATAGCAGACCACGTGGATTCACTTATGGATCAAATCAGTGTTTTAGATAGGGGTCAGATATGAAACGATCAGAATATTACGAGGAGAAAGGTCTTGAGCGAATTATTAATATCAGCGATGCTATCTTTGCGTTTTCCCTGACACTTCTTGCAGCTGATCTGATTGTACCCGATCTCACCGGGATCAATTCATTCCAGTTTTCAGAGGATTTGATGGGGGAGATTCCCAAGTTTCTTTATTTCCTTCTAACATTTCTGATAACATGGGCATACTGGGTAAAACATCATCGGATATTCCGGTTTATTAGAAGGTACGATGACATCCTTATCAGGCTGAATATGTTCTTTCTCCTCTTCATCGTGTTGATGCCATTTATCACCAAGGTAATCAATGAACACAGCAGTATTCAGATCGCGGTGATTATAGCTGCAATCGGATATGCAGCCCCCGGGTATCTTGCCAGTATAATGTGGCATTATGCATCAACCAATTACCGGCTCATAGATTCAAGTGTTCCCCATGACTATATCAGAAATACAATCATTGAAAATTACATCAATCCGGTAATATTCACATTCTCAATATTTCTTTCATACATTAAACCGGTATATACCCTGTATTGCTGGGCTCTCCTTTTTCCGATCGGATACATAGCCCAATACAGGATTGAAGAGGAGTGAAAAGATATTAGATCTACTTTGTTGGATAACAAAGATCTTGAAAAAATTGTATCGGCCAGTTTACTGAACTTCAGGCCTGAACCGGGAATATAAGCACAAGTTTAATTCCTTGCCTCCTAATTAAAGAAGGATTGCCATTTTACCAGAAGACATGAAACCAAATATTCAGTGAAAAAGTGTGTTAAGATTCATAA
>NZ_DATMYY010000008.1:0-6664 GCF_035560735.1 Methanospirillum sp. | reverse complement strand
AGAATGCATAACGACCGTCACTACTCATCAATGGCTTGGTTCCGGTAAGGGTGGTTATGGAATTTTCAGTTTTTGCTCCACCATCAAACAGTTAATCTCGTGTCAGAAATTCTTTTGTAAAGAAAAAAGATTGGTTATTGTGTACTTGCCGGTGTTGTAAGTTTCTCTCTGAGTTCTGATCCAAACAACGGGCTTTGAAGTTCAGGTCTTGCCATCATTGTTTTAATATACTCTTGTTTTGCAGATTCAAATTGTGCATCGCTCATGCCTGCTTTTTTCTGATTCATAAAACTCCTCAGATCATAGAATGCATAACGACCGTCACTACTCATCAATGGCTTGGTTCCGGTAAGGGTGGTTATGGAATTTTCAGTTTTTGCTCCACCATCTGCATATCCATATCCATCAACAAGAAGGCCAGTAAAGCCGGTTGCATAAAGGTGGCCCATCATATCCTCAGGGTTTGAAGCACAAACTGCAGTTTGCCAGTTGTCCCAGAATCTCCCTTTCATCGTTGGATAACTCCATTTCAGGGTATGGGTGTGTAGATACGGCTTAAGGCTGTCCAGTCCTTTGATCTTACCCGGAGGGTTAGAGTTTGGAAATCCGCCTATGTCAGGGAGAATAAATATTGATGATCCTGCTGGCATCTCTGCTTCGATCTGTGCAAAGTAATCTGCCTGCATCTGAAACTCCTTTTCGCGGTCAGATCCGGGAGTAAGGGCGTATCCTGCAGGAACCTGATCAAAAATTCCGAATGTTAGAAGAACAAGAAGCAGAATGAGGAAGACAGGACAAAAGAGTGGTTTTGTCCTGTATTGTTCAAAAAGCAGTTGGAGAAATACTAATACTACCAGTATTGCAAAGAAGGCGATATAGAGGCTGATGCGATTATATGAGTGTATTTCAGGAAAAACCTGAGCAATAATCGCAGATATCCCGCCGATAGTTCCTATGAGTATCGATGCGAAGGTAAGCAGGGATAGATGATCCACAAGAGGAGCCTTCTTGTTGAGACGAGCCTGAATATAAGGGAATCCTCTGATAAAGATCCAGCCAAGCAGGATAATTAGACCAATGCTTCCTATAATTCCAAGTGAGACACTGACATTTTCATTTACAAGAGGTCTATATAGTGTATATTTCTGTGCTATATCGGCAAGGAATGGTATCCGGTGCCCCTGGGCCGGGAGGAACAACTGAATCAGTTTTAATCCCCATGTTTCGGATTCAAATGCATACCGGTATGACATCACGAAAGATGGTCCGTTGAAAAGTCCATATATGAGGGATGGAAGTTTGTTGAGAAGGATACCTGCAACAAGAATGATGCCTGCTATTGCCCCATTAAGAAAATCGGATCTCTGAAACGTTCTTGAGTATGCCCAGAGGACAGCGACTGCGAGGAGTAGCAGCCCAAAGTATCCATAATACGAATGAGTTGAAGTGATGAGAAGAATTACTGCAGCGATAAGACCCTTATGCGTAAGAGTAAATCCTGACAACAACCTGGTCTTTCCCTTACGATAGAACAGGGTTTCATTCTGACATATCCAGAGAATTACCAGCACCATCAGAGGCACCATGTAATACGAAACCAGGTTGTAGTGAATGATTCTGAAAAAGTGGTAGTAAAGGAATGAAAAAATCAGACCGCCAAAAACCGCGATAGGATATGCAATTTTGAGTTGTCTGAATACATACAGCGAACATAGTGCAGTCAGGAAAAAACCTAGAATGTAGTATAGATTCATTACTACAGCATAATTGCCTGAAAAGAGACTGATGATCTTCATTATCAGGAGGTCGAGGTTACTCCCGATTGCATAATCATACATCTCTAGGGTACCTGGTGCCCCGGTCATTGGATTTTCGAGCCACCAGCCATTTTCGATGGTTGTTTTTACGAGAAGATTGTATTCAAGTCCATCACCATCATAGGTGTATGGAACATCAAGTCGTGCTCCATTCATCAGTCCTAGAGTCCAAATGAGGTAAATTGCACATAAAATGATCAGGATTGATGACCAGATAATCTGTGTGCGTGTAATAGAAGACAGGGGATTATTTTTCACGTGTTTCCCACCGTATTAAAAGAATTGTTTGCCCTAGCCTTTCATATAGCCTTTGATCTGCCAGGCATCTTCTCAAATATAATCAACCGTTCTCTGATTAATAAATATTAGATAGATATCATCTGATACAGACAGGGTGCAGGGTTCTCAGCTTCGCCTTGCAGTCATCACAGAGCCACGTTTTTTTGTGATCCAGGTCATCAAGGCATCCAGGGTTTGCCATAACACATCGCTCATCTGCACAGTGTTCAAGATCAAGAAGGTGCCCAATTTCATGTGCCCCTTCAGTGATAATCCGATTGCATAATGCTTTGTCGTCGGCTGGTAGATCCCAGAACTCATTTCTTAATCGAGCTGCTGATACAACTGCTGAACCTGTTCTGGGGCGTGCAAGTCCGAAGATATATCGTGATGCCGGCTTGAAGATGTCATCACTGATTACCAACAGCAGTGGCGATTCAATATTATTTCTTCGTTTATAGGTATCAATACAGGAAAGGATTGCGGTAGCATCAAACTGATGTCTGTTGATAGAAAAACCATTGTAGAGTAAAGGATTGGTAAATACCTGCACTGGAATATCCAGGACCTGAGAAATAGTGCGTGCCACCGGGATCTCAAGACCCTGCGGTGCTCCCCGATCCCAGAATATTTGGATATCCATTCCCAATACTCTGAGCAATGAGTGGGTATAAACATATTGAGACGCTTATTGCCCGGTTTATTGCTGGAAGATACCACTCTGTGCTGGAGATTGGGACTGGACATAATATCCATGCTGCCGAATTAATTCAGCGCTCCGGGGTATTGGTAACTTGTAGCGACCTCACAATTCCCAAGGGATTTCATCTTGTTCCCTATGTAATTTTTGATGTCTGTACGCCAGATAAGAAATTTTCTTCTGTTGATTGTATACTTGCTATACGGCCGATAGAAGAGATGATGTCATCACTTATTTTGTTTGCAAAACAGTGTGATGCCGACCTTCTGGTGTATCATCTTGGGTTTGAAGGATACTCCCATCCTCACCAGATTATCAACTGCGGAGTTTCTCTTTGCCAATATGTTACCCACCAAAATTGAACAGAGTTGACTGTGATCGATTCTTCTCTGCTTTGCTACTTTTCTCATCTGGATTTTTCTCTATTTCTTGTTTCTCCTGATAATTTGTGGATGGTGACTCGTTTTTGACTTCTATAGATGGAGAAATAGATGGAGAAGGAAGGGATTTTTGCTTTTCCGTGGCTTTTCTGGCTTTTTGTGTTGCCTTTGCCTCTTCTTTCTCCCGCTTTTTAAGTTCCTTTTCAGCCTCTTTTTTGCGGTCTTCGATCTTCTTTATTATTGTTTTAGCGATATCAGAATCCTGAATTAGGAGATCAAGTTGATCCACATCAAGTGAGAACTCTTCGGCATAATCTTCTGCATTGTGCTGAGCGAGAAGAGAGATTGGCATCAAGTACCCGCTTCGTACTGTACCTGCAGCCATATGCATTGTCCTCCCAAGCCGGGAAAGGAGTTGTTCACGCGCTGACTTCTGCCTTTTTGCCGTGGACATTCTTCTCCAACGGTCTGGTGGCATGATCTTCATGAAACCTCCGGTTCCCAAAGTAGCATCATTTACACCGAGAAGCATTGTTGCCGTAGCGTACCGCCAGAGGGTATAATATTGGGTTTTATAGGTTCTACCCAGGTACTCATCTGCCCTTGATACTGCCCGGTAAGCTTTGCATATTGCACCCTGATCCTTCATGAGTCCAATATTTCCTTCAATCCATTGCAGTTCTGTGTCTGGTGTTTCGTCTACTTCAAATGCAATATCATTCAGGGGTCGTGTGGGATTTTTATGAAGAGTAGCAGCTACTAGATCAAATATTGTGGATCTATTGTCTTTACGTGAGGTTGATAGGTCATCAGACAGAAGTTCTGATCGACCTATGGTTGCGGCATAGAGCATAGTGACAGCAGACCTGATGTCACCGCCTGATCTGTCAGAAATATCATTCAATGCAGAAATATCGCATGTAATGCCTTCTTCGATACAGATTTCTTTCAGCCTCGGTGTAATAGTCCTTGCCTGAGCAGCCCTGAATTGGACTTTTGTGCATAATGTTCTGATTGCAGCGTCAAGGCCGTAGAGATCGTTGGCGATAAGAATAATTGGTTGACTTGCTTTTTTGATGACATCAACAATAGCTCTTGCGCCTCCCCGGTCTGCGTTTCCCTGCAGGTTATCAGCCTCGTCAAGAAGAACTAGTTTTCTACCTGATCCGAGCAAGGAGCCAGTACTTGCACTTGTCCCTGCAACTCGCTCAATAACCGATTTCGTCCGCTGGTCACTTGCATTCAACTCAACTACATCCCAGTTCATGTCGGTGGCAAGTGCGTTAGCTGCTGATGTCTTTCCGATTCCAGGTTTCCCATATAGGAGGAGAGGATCAGAGTCAGTGGTCCAGTTCTGCGCCCAGGTAAGCATCTGCCGTATGGATTCTTTATTTCCTACCAGGTCAGTTAGATGCCTAGGACGATATTTCTCTGCCCAGTCCATTCCTGATCCATTCAGCATGGCACCAGATAAATCGCTCCACACCGTGATTGGTATCCTGCATATTTGTCAAGTTTCATATTTACCATATCAACCATATCCTGAAGAAACATGCTAGTATCAGACAGTTTATGTCAGATGAGACAGAAACGGGAAAGAGAGCTTAGATGCCATGGGAGAGCACACCTGTTCCACCGAACTGATTGCTAAAGCGGTTAGGGAGTATGAAGGCGTCAGACGGAAGAGTGAGATCGGGGCGATTGTAAATGATCTGAAACTTGACTGTCCTGGTGTTATTGCTTCATTTGGAGAAGATGCGGCAGTAATTCAAAATAATGGGGATGCCCTTCTCCTCGCTGCAGACGGTATCTGGAGTAAGCTTATGGATGCGGATCCATATTGGGCTGGCTATTGTGCCGTTCTAGTAAATATTCATGATATCGCTGCAATGGGTGGTCGTCCCCTGGCAATGGTAGATGTCTTTTCAATATCATCAGGATCAATTCGTGATGCAGTTATTGCCGGAATGCGTGATGCATCTGCCCAGTTTGGTGTCCCGATAGTTGGAGGTCATCTTCATCCTGAAACACCATATAGTGTCATCGATATTGCAATTCTTGGAGTGGCACCGATAAATGGCATCATCTATAGCAGCACTGCACAGGCTGGAGACCTGATCGTTGTAGCAATCGACCTGGAAGGAAGGGTTCACCCCTCATGTGCTTTGAACTGGGATAGTGCCACGCTCAGAACTGCTGAAGAAGTCAGAGCACAGATCCATGTACTTGAGGAACTTGGAACCAGGCAACTCGTGACTGCAGGGAAGGACATCTCAAACCCTGGCATTATCGGAACACTTGGAATGCTTCTTGAAGTATCTGGAATGGGAGGAAGGGTAGATCTATCTGCAATTCCACGTCCCGATGAATGTCACAATATTCCATTTGAACAATGGGTTCGAATGTATCCTGGGATGGGCTTTGTGCTAACATTGAGGGAAAAGCATCGTGAAGAGGTTAGTGCCCTCTTTTCTGCAGTCGGAATGACCGCACAGGTCATCGGCGAAGTGAATGATTCAAAAGTTCTTCGAATTGTATATAATGATGAGGATACCAGCGTGTTTGATTTTACCAGTGATAATGGTATTACAAATCTGGGTGCTGAGGAGCGATGCCCCAGGATCTCATAGGTATCGGTGTTTCTTCTGATCCGGAACGGGTTATTCGAAGTATTATAAATTGTAATTTTTCTGACAGGGTTGTATGTTATACTGATCCTGACATTGCCATACAATTTTCTTTTCCTTGTCTGGTAAGAACAACTGACCAGCCTGGAGAAAAACTTGTATCTGATCTTGAAACGGGTCAGATTTCTGCTGCAGTCAGAGGTACCCTTCCTGCCACTCAAACTCTCTCAGCACTTAAACTTGCATATGGTGTCAGGGAACTTGAAAGGATTGTGCTTCTTGAATCTGCACAGGGGAAACAATTTTTCCTTGCCCCGGTTGGCATTGATGAAGGGTGGACCGTCAGCCAGAAGATCTCACTCATAAAAAGAGGGAATAAGATAGCTATTGGAGCCGGTCTCTCAGAGAAGGTAGGTGTTCTTTCTGGTGGACGTCTTGGTGATGCAGGAAGGCATCCTGCTGTTGATCGGAGCATGGCAGACGCTGAACTCGTTTCACGACTAACCGGGGCCATGCATTATGAGATCCTTATCGAAGATGCCATCGCAGAATGTGGACTTATCATAGCTCCTGATGGGATAACTGGGAATTTAATCTTCAGAACGTTGCTCTTTGCAGGGAATGGTGTTTCACATGGGGCACCCGTTGTAAATATCGGAGGTATTTTCGTGGATACCTCGCGCGTCAACCCAGATTACTCGAATGCTCTAAATCTGGCGGCATCTATGAATTATAAGCAATTCTCCTGAAACCCTGATATTTAGGGTTATTTGTAGAAATTTAATTTTATTCGTCCGATTCGCAATCATCAGGTAAGATGGTGATGAAAATTAAAAACCTTTTGATTACAAAGCCTAAAAG
>NZ_DATMYY010000007.1:0-4679 GCF_035560735.1 Methanospirillum sp. | reverse complement strand
GTTCAGAGTACCAGGCTTTTTCTGCTCCACCATGGAAAAAAGAGGTCATAAGCCGAGAACCTTATAGCCGACCGGAGGAAATCTTACTAATATGGCGTTGACCGGTGACGGGGTTTATTTGAGGTCACCTCTTCCGGAAAGCGGTAATCAGGTGTAACTAATATGAGTAGGATGGGACAGATCAGCCGGGGGGTAATCCTTCTGGTTGTCATGGGGGCACTTTTTGGGACAATGGCTGCTGCCCAGCCGATAAAAGCACCAGCGGTGATAACCACTCCCGGTGTTTATGAACTGAGTGGAGATGCCCGGGAGATCACTGATATCTATGGTATTCAGATTCAATGCTCAAACGTCGTGATAGATGGTGCCGGTCACTTCCTTGGTGGTGAGGAGAGGGAAAAGTCAGCCGGTGTGTTCGTCAATCAGTATGGCGGCTCAATAACCAATGTGACGGTGAAAAATCTCAACTTGGAAAACTGGGAGAGTGGGATTGATTACACCTATGTAAAAGGCCAGAAGGGCGATTCAAACCTCATCACCAAATGTGATATTGTGAAATGTGATGTGGGTATTCGTGTTGAATACTCAGATTATGTCAGGGTTGAAGAGAACCAGCTCCATGACTGCTCATCGGGAGTGGTTGTTGAAGGACTTTCAACAAATACTGATCTGAAGAAGAATACCATCAAGGGCTGTGGCCAGGGAATTAGTATCACTAACTCGCAGCAGACAACTATTGAAGAAAATACAATCAATACCTGCAAGGTTTATGGTGTCGAGGTTACCGATTCTGAAGGCACTATTGTAAAGAAGAATGGAATCAGCGATAATAAGTATGCAGCATTGAAGATTGAGAATTCAAAGGAATCAGAGATTAATGGAAATACCCTGTCTCAGACTGAAGTAGGTCCAGTCCTTATTATTGGAAATGATGTCCATAATGCCGTGATCACAAACAATTACTTTAGTTCATTTGAGAATGTTCTTGTTGATGATGTCAGCACCGACATCTCATGGAATATTACCCGGAAACCAGGCACCAACATTCTTGGTGGTCCGTATCTTGGAGGTAACTATTGGGGGTCTGCAGCCGGTGGTAAGGGATACTCAGATTCAGCAGCAGATAAGGATGGATTTGGTATTGCAGATAAGTCTTACAGGATAAATGAGTACAATATCGACTACCTCCCCCTTACTCACACTACCGCGACCAAGGCTCCTGAGGAACAAGAGATAACTCCTGATGCCAATGTTACCAATTCAACCCTTGATAATACATCAAGTAAGACATCAGAACATGAAACAAAACCGGTGAGTGATTCTGAACAACCATCGGTATCAGAAAATATTTCAACAGTCCCTCATGTGAAGGAATCTTTGGCTCCGACACCCACGGAAAAACAGGTAGAACAAAAAAATGTTTCTAATGCCACAAATTCCACAAAATTTGTCAATATAACCAATGTGACTACTCTAACTCCGGTCCTGACAATAAATGACTCAATTCTGAACCGATCTGTTGCTAATGGATATCCTGCAGAAAATAGCCAGATCCTCCAAGTGCCGAGTCCCGTTAACAATTCCCACACGGTTGAGGTCTCTGAAAATAGAAACGTATCTTCACAATCCGGAGGATTGAACACCTCTTCAATTAATCAGTCATCTGAAAAACTGAATCTTCCTGCACAGAATGGGTACCTTGTGTTTCTGGCATCAGAGGCAGGTGGCAGGGTAATTCTGACAACCACAACCGGTTCTGAAATTAAACTCGATCCAATGCAACAGAAGAACCTGACAGTCCCTGTTCCTGTGGGTGGGCTTGAATATACTTCCTACCGTATTGAAAAAGATGGATATACTCCGGTTTCAGGATCAATCTCACCATATCCGGGATCTGGTCAAACAACAACGATCACAGTAACCCTGACTAAGCATGTTTCTAATGTAACCAGTCAGTCTGGACCTAAGCCTGTCCAGAATGGAGTAAAACAATCGGACAGTATATATTCTGCAACAGTTCCAAACACTACCGGCCTTTCAAGTCCGGCAAATACTTCCGTGTCTTCAGTGAACAAGACTGAATCAGCAACTTCCTCGCTTGCAATCAGAAACCAGACATCGGGTGTAACCAATATATCAACTAACCAGACCGCTACCCCGGTAGTCCATGCTACGCAGCCTCCAACTGCGGCAGTTGTGGTAAATGGTGTCAATCAGACTATCTCTTCACAATCTTCACACGTTATCCAGGCTTCATCAGGTCCGGGAGGTTCTATCAGTCCAAATGGTTCTGTGAGTGTAGAGGATAAAGGAACCAGTTCATTCATTGTTGCTGCTGATGATTATCATAAGATCTCATATTTGGTGATCGACGGTATCAAAACGAGTCCGATGTCTGAGTATCGGTTCATTAATGTTACCACTGACCACACCATAATGGCTGGATTTGCCTAAGCCGGGCTTGAATATTCAGGTATCCCCTTCTTTGCTGAGTGGGGCGCTTTCCCTGAATATATTTGATAATTCAGCAGAATAAAAAAATCAGGCCTCAATACTGGGTGTTATCTTTATCTTGCAAAAAAACGTTATTTGTACCATGGACCCCTCCCCCTGGTATTGCATACTGTTGGTGCTCCTTCTTGCAGTATCTGCAGTCGGTCAGGGGGCGGTAGCTGAATCTTCCGGGGCGGCTGTATCAACGCAAGTGACTTCACTTGCATCTCTTGAAACGCCAACCAAGGCAACAGTCAGCGCTACGGTCAAAACAACCATTGCTCCGATTCATACTAAAGAGCCAGTTATTAAACCACCCGTAGATCAGTCGTCTCCCACTCCTTCAGGTACTCCAACACCGGAAATTCCACAGGTCAAACCAACGCCAACGGGTGTGAAAACTACAGGAACTCCTGAAGGAAAACAGACCGGAAATCTTAATGATAATGAGTCAGCTTCAACTTACTTTCAGTGGGGACGGGCATATGAAGATACAGGTGATTATTCTGCCGCTATTGAAGAATATGATCGTGCTATTGCACGAGAACCCTATTATGCTGATGCCTGGTATCACAAGGCACTCTGTTATGAGAGCCTTGGCATGTGGGACGAGGCTTATCAGTCATACCGGTTCCTTCTTACAATAGATCCCGGGTATCCCGCAACAGCAAATAGTACCAGTATCAGAGTAAACAATACAACAGATCATCGCCCAGTTACTGCTCCGCCTCCACAAGGCAACCCTCTGATCTGGGTTGCATCAGGAGTTGTTATTGCGGGGCTATTTGCAGCAGGGTTTGTTCTGTATCACCGGAGGAAATTCCTGGAAGCTGTGAAAACTGGTGAAATATCCATTTCAACCCGTTCACTCCAGACAAATCCTGGGCCATTTCCCGATCTGGATGCTATTGCTGCAGATGTTGAACCCTACTTTACCGGTGATCCTGAAATATTCAAAGCTGTCTTACGGCTCTCACTTGAGATAGCCCGGGAGGGGAGGGAAGGCAAGCCGGTAGGAACTGCGTTCATCCTTGGAGATAGCAATGCGGTTCTTGAACGATCAAGACAACTGATACTGAATCCTGTTTCCGGTCATTCTGAAAAAGACAGGTTGATAACAAACCCTGATATGCGGGAGAATATCAAAGAGTTATCACTCGTTGACGGAGCGTTTGTTATACGGGAGAATGGTATTGTTGAGGCTGCTGGGAGGTACATCTCTATCGATACCAGCGGAGTCACTCTGCCAAAAGGATTTGGGACACGGCATGTCTCGGTTGCTGCTATCACCCAGGAGACCGATGCTCTTGGAGTTGTGGTATCAGAGAGTGGCGGAGTTGTCAGAGTCTTTGCCAAAGGAAAGGTTATCGTTGAGACGATGTGATCTTATTCTTGTCATTGGCACAGATGATCTTTCAACCCTGTTTTGATATCCCTGAAATGGTTATTGATATCTGAAACCTTATTCTCCGTAATAATCCCTGAATCTTGATTTCTCCATTCTTTTGTCTATTATCTGGTCAGATAATTATTGTTACTGCTTCAGGGAAAAAAAGGCCTTTTCTCTGTACGTTGCTGATTTCTTGTTCTTCAGACTCCTAGAAAAAATTAAAAAGAGATGTTTGGTCTCTTTTCAATATCTTCCCCGGTAAATTCCAGGTACTGAAGTTTGATAAGACCTGCAAATTTCCCGATAAAATTTGAGGGAATTGTATCCATCATGGTGTTGAACTGCTCGGCAACATTGTTTGCTGTGTACCGCTGCCTGGCGATTTCATCCTCCACCTGTTTTACCGAGTCCATCAGGGATGTAACAGTCTGGGAAGTCTTTAGGTCTGGATAATTTTCCATTACTGCAAAGAGTCTTCCGAGCATAGAGCGTGATTCGGCCTCAATTCCTGCTAGGTCTCCTGCGCCCGCAGATCCAACAGATGCACGCATAGCTGTTACCCTCTCCAGAGTATCTTTCTCAAATGCTGCATATGATTTCACTGCGCCCAGGAGTTGTTCGATCATATCAAGGCGTTTCTTAAGTGCAACCTTGATCTGCCCCAGTGTAGCCTCATGTGTGTTCTTCAGGCTGAAGAACCGGTTGTAAAGTGATACAGCCCAGATAACAAGGCCTATTATTGCCAGTACAACAACACCGGCGACGATTAGGAGGATCATAGAGATCAGTTATTATC
>NZ_DATMYY010000006.1:0-2397 GCF_035560735.1 Methanospirillum sp. | reverse complement strand
TAATTATCGATCTTGACATCGTTCCCCTCCAGACATGAACCGCGAAAATTTGATAATGCCAGGACAGAGAAAGAACCTGGCAGTTACTTTGAATACCTTGAAATAGAGAATATGACTATCCACAGGAGGTGGATTAATTATGTCACTTTTTACCTGGAATGATAAATATTCGGTTCATGTTGAAAATATGGACAATCAACACAAAAAACTCTTTGAACTTATCAACCGGCTTCATGAAGCGATGTCAAATGGAAAGGGAAATGCCGAACTCGGAGAGATCCTAAAAGGGCTTAAAGAGTATACGGTCACTCACTTTGCAGATGAAGAGAAACATATGGAGTCTTTTGGATATACCGGCCTTGTAGAACAGAAGAAACAACACAAGGTCTTCATCGATAAAATCGACGAGTATGCCAAAGAGTTAAGTGAGAAGAAACTAGGACTTTCAATAGAAGTTCTTAATTTTCTAAAAGACTGGCTGGTACAGCACATCCAGACTATTGATGCAAAATATACAGACAATTTTCACGCTCACGGTATGAAGTAAATCATATCCCTTATTTAAACACAACCGAAAATCGATTACTTCGCAGTCAGGTTCACTGATCAGGGTCACAGCAGGGTGAGGAAGTATTCCCTGAACTCTCCTCAACCTGAAGAAGCACCACATTACCTGTTTTTCTGGTTGAGATCAGCAGGTTTAATGGGGAAGACTTACCCTGAATTTCCTTTTCAATTGTTGCAAAACGTTTGTCTACCGATCTTCCGGTCAGGTATGTCTCTTTCACCGAATTTCTAATGACACAACCAGAACAGTGTGTTGTGTGTCCGCAGCCACCCGGACACCGTGCATAATCACACTCAAATACTTCCCCACTGAGATGACCAATTACAGAAGGCATCTCATTTGAAGTCATTTTTTGAATCTCCTGGTTTGCACAGAGTATATGCATATCTTCATCAACAAGCACCACAGGAAGGTCAAGCATATTGATATATTCACCAATATCGACACCCATACTTGCCTTGATATGATTATAGCAGGACGAACACACACCATGGGATATCCTGTCATCCTCTTGGGTATCAGAGGATAATTCTTCATTACAGAATGCGCAAACCCGTCTCAAAGCATATCTCTCCGCAGATAAATCTTTTTATATTGTACATATCTGCACCTGAGGGTATGAGACTTGGTAAACCGGTCAATTCATGATCAATAATAAGAGCGAAGTTGAGTCACAATCTGAAACAGGAAAGAGAATACTCGCACTATATATACTGAAACGCAGATTTCTGGTTACCAGGTGAGCAGGAATGAATACACGTGTAACTGCGATAACAGCCCTTACTCTGATGCTGGTAATTATGCCATTCTTCGGGGTAGCAAATTCAGATACAACAGGTTCCACAGAAAAAATTGCTGATCCCGCAGGGCACACCATTACAATCGTGGACGACCGTGGTCAGTATATAACCATCCCATATCCGGTAAGCCACGTGGTATTCCTCGTAGAAAACGCAATGAACAGCATGTATGCAGTGGGTGGTGCTGATAAGATTTCAGGAATCGGACCCATCTGGATATCTGAGAAAAAAGAGCCATTCTTCCAATCTATAGACCACGGATATAATGATAAACCAAAAATCAATACAAACGGCGGAACAGTAGATCTTGAAGCACTAAAAAAGGCAGATCCTGACCTGGTTGTACTCTGGTCAGCAGACTGGAACGATGAGGCCACAAAATCTATCAGACAGACCTTGAATGTGCCAGTGTATGGTGTGTATTACACCAAACTCTCTGACGTCTCAAGAGCAAACAATGTATTTGCTAAAATTATCGGGAATGAAGCACGAGAAGCAGAGGTGTCAGCGATTATGGGAGAATATACACGTATGGTTACCGATAAAACCGGAGGCATACCAGATGAGAGCCGTCCGAGGGTATACTGGATGTGGAACGATATCTATGGGACAGCAGGGCTGAACAGTGCTACCAATGACCTCATCAGACTAGCCGGCGGAAAAAACGTGCTTGAAGAGGCTAACCTTGAAGGAAAGATGCAGGAACACCCAAAAATATCACTAGACCTTTTAAAGAAGCTGGATCCCGATGTAATCTATATGTGGTATAATGAGAACGTGGATCCTGCGGACGTATTAAGTGGAAAAGGTGATTTTGCAGATTGGAAAAACCTGAAAGCAGTGAAGACCGGCAGAGTCTTTGAAGTCACTGATCCCTTTATCTTTGACTCATTTTCTCCACAGCAGCCGCTTGCACTAATGGCTATCGCCAAAGATCTTCATCCTGAACTCTTTGCAGAAATTCATCTGGACCAGGTCATCGATTCATTTTTTGTGAAGATGTACAAGGTTCACTACCCGGGATTTTCT
>NZ_DATMYY010000005.1:0-4076 GCF_035560735.1 Methanospirillum sp. | reverse complement strand
TAATATCAGTCTCGTTGATCCCATCATAACTGAGAATTTCACCACTCTGGCTGATAGTTACAACATTCCCAGCAATAACTCCTGCCCATTGGCCACCAATCTGTTTCCATCTGAAAACCTGCCCACAGTCAAGAGTCAGATCCAGATCAAATGGGAGTTGTTCTGGTGTGAGGTGATAGGTTTTCATCACCTCCACAGATTCTCTTTGTTTGATATCAGTCCTCCGGTTCATCCCATACAGACGAACGGAGCGACAAAGCCAAATAGTTCTGCACAAATACGGATAATTACTGATATTGTGTGGTATTCTGGTGATAATATGATGAGAATCAGGTTCTGGATCCTGGGGATAACTCTTATTCTGTCCCTTGCCCCTTTTTGTATGGCTGCCGATAATTATTCATCTGCGGCCATACCTGCCGGAAATGTAACAGCCACACTCACAACGCCCCCAAGCGTATCTGGTAGTGGCAATGATTACAATTCTGGTGTGATAGACCTTCAGACAGGCTGGAACCTGGTTGGAATTCCTCGCAGACTTGCAGAAGATAAAAACTCGGCATCTCTCTTTGCTCATATAGACTCAGCAGGGAGGAGTATCTGGACGTTTGATCCGGCTGGTAAAGGCTGGAAGGATCTAACTGCCCAGGATAAACTCTCACCCCTGGACGGATATTTTATCTACTCTTCAAAACCTGACAAAGTAACCCTCTCGTACTCGGTAGATCCCCTTCAGGTTCCCCCGGTAAAGGATCTTCAGACTGGTTGGAACCTGGTTGGATTTTCTGGTGCGACAGATGCCTCGGCACGCGATTCTCTCCTCTCGATCAGAAAAACCTGGACCCAGGTTATTGGATGGGATCCGGTAAAACAGAAGACAGAAGATTCTATCATCAACGGAGGCAATGATACTCATGCTGACTCCCGGATGATGGTTCCAATGCGTGCGTACTGGGTGTATGCAGACTCTCCCTGCAGTCTGGCAAGTATCGGAGCCTGAACTCATTTCTCCTTTTCTTATTCAATTATGTCTGGCCAATCTGGATCTGATTGGTATCTGCCATGTGCAAAGAGATATCAAGGCCAGAAGAGCAAGGTATGATGAGTATCAGGTGAATATCTGTGAAGACTGTCTGCAGGCATATTTTTCTTTTTCTCCTAATATTTGCACTTTCTATCGGGATGGGAAGTGCCGCGAATATCACTACTGATCTAAATTATCCCGAATACTGGGTCAAGGAAGCGGTTGGACAATACTCAATTGGTCACTTTGATCGTGCTCTTACCCTTCTTGACAACTCAGTATCTCAGGATCCAACACTCGCAAGTGCATGGATGTGGCGAAGCAAAACCCTCATGGAATTAGGGCGAACAAAGGAAGCTCAGGAGAGTCTTGCTAAAGCAAAAGAACTTGATCCTCTAATTGATAATCCATATCTGAAAAAAGTTGGTTCACTTGCCAACCTGAAAGTGACGCCAGTCCCCACAGCACGACCTACTGAGAGTGAGGATGAGCTGAAGAAGATGATCCAGTCTGACGTCAACGTGACGAACAGTCCTGATCCGACTGGTCCGGATATGGTGCTCTATGATCTCCAGGCGACAGTTAATCCTGTTACACAACAGGTTGAGGTCACAGCAGTCATAGGCAATGAAGGAGTGAAGCCGACCAGCAACTTCTTCATATCCTTCTATGGTTCGTACACCACACCGGTCTCATCATCAGATTCACCGATAGGATTTTACCTGGTGGACAACCTGCTTCCGGGAACCAAAAAGACCATTGTCGGTTACTTCCCGATTGCAGAGATACCCTCTGGTACCTATTATATCGGTGCATACATTGATCCAAACGGCCAAATTCGTGAGATGAGCAAGGACAATAACGGAAAGACAGCTGCTGCGAAGGTGACTATTCCTGAAGTGAACACAAGTGCAGGCACTCAGCGTGGCAGTATCCAGTTGGCTGTCCCGGTGACACCTTCCGTAGAGCCAATTTCTACAAAGAGAGCAGACCTGGTACTTGATGCAATATCAGGACCCACCACCGCAATGCTTGGTGAAGAGATACCAATCAATACTACTGTTCGCAATGCAGGTGATGCAGATTCAGAGAAGTTCAGAGTATCTGTCTATCTCTCCAAGGATGGATCAAAATCAGATGATGATATCGAGTTAGGATATGGTGATGTCCCTGATCTCGCTGCAGGCAAAGCACGTGAGGGTACTGCGATAGCAACTATCCCCCTGAATGTAGCAGCCGGTTCTTACTATCTGGTGGGATTAGCTGATAGTCAGGTGAAAATCCGTGAAAAGGATAAGACCAACAATGTCCGTTCAACCAACTCAGCGATTACGATAACCAAGCCTTCTGTACCTGGTTATGAGTCTGCATCAACACCTGCTATATCAGGTACACCGACTCCTGTTCAGGTCCTGGTCACGCCAAAAGTGACTCCAGTTCAGGCAGTATCGCCGATACTGACTCAGGTTCCTGAAGCCAAGCCGACAGCTGTACTTACTACTCCAGTCAAAACACCTGCTCCGGCTGTCACCGCAGAACCTACACTAGTGGCATCAACAGAACAGGTCTCGAAAAGCCTTCCTGATCTTGTTGTTGACACCATTGCCTCTCCGGGAACTGCAGCACCAGGTGAGAAGATTCTGATAAACACTACTGTTCGCAATGCCGGAGATGGTGATGCTGGTACATTCAGGTTATCAGTATATCTCTCTAAAGACGGAACAGTGTCTGACGATGATCTTGAACTTGGATACGGTGATGTTCCTGATCTTGCAGCAGGTAAAGCACGTCAGGGTTCAGCCGTTGCCGTGATTCCCCAGAATACTACTGCAGGTTCATACTACATAGTCGCACTTGCAGACAGTCTTAAAGCGGTCAATGAGAGTGACAAAACAAATAATTCTCGTGCAATGGAGTCACCAATTACGATCTCCGGAGCCAATGTTGCAAATCAGACCCTAAAAACTGTACCAACAGTAACTTCAACACCAGCACCAACTCGCATCTTGACTCCAGCACCTACCCTGGCACCTACACCAGTACCGACGACAGCAGTCTCCACTCCAACGCCTATAGTAACAGCAACGCCGACTCCGAAACCAACAACCGTTGCTCCGACTCCTGCTCCGACAGTTAAACAGACATCTGTACCAACTGCCAAAATAACCACTGTGCCAACAACTGCTGTCCCGACACCTAAAACAACAAGTTCTACTTCAGATGAATCAAAGCAGGTAACTTCAAACCTCTCTTCACAATTACTTCCAGATTTGGTAGTTAAGGTCAGATCATCCGGGACCTCCGGAACACCGGGTGGAAGTTTCAAAGTAACAACCACATTGCAGAATAACGGAAAAGCTGATGCAGGAAACTTTGATGTCTCGCTGTATCTCTCTCCAGACAAAACATTCGACCCGAAGAACAGTTATCTGGTTGGCAAAGGAAAAATAGACAATATTATATCTGGAAAACAGATGGTAAGTGATACTGATGTTCCGATCCCGGCAACGATTGAACCAGGTAGTTATTACTTTGTAATCTATGCAGATTCTGCTGAAGTGCTAAAAGAAACCAACAAAGACAACAATATTGCAATAGGAAAAAGTCCGGTTGTGATAAAGTAGCCCCGGATCCTTTCTATTCCCTCTGCAATATTTTACAGAAGTATATCATTGAGCATCAGGATGAATTTCTAGTCCCTCACTGAACGATTCATAATATTGTTATTATCATGACCTCTGAACCAGACCTTCTCTTCCATGAAGGAAAAACAGCGTGGCGGGCGGGTAATCTTCAGCAGGCTGCTGATCTTTTTTTTGAGATCCTTGAAACAGATGATCAGTATCACCTTGCCTGGAATGCTCTGGGGGTAGTGTATTCACAGGCAGGAGAGTTTGAAGAGGCTGATACCTGCTTTAAGAATGCACTTTTCCTGACTCCTGATAATCCGGTATATCTTCAGAACAGGGGAAAAAACAACCGGAAGCTCAAGGCCCTCTGGGAAAAGTCAGAACCTGTGAAATCAGCTGCAAAAATTTCAAATCTTTATATA
>NZ_DATMYY010000004.1:0-17404 GCF_035560735.1 Methanospirillum sp. | reverse complement strand
GGCTTCCAGTGGTGGTAACCCTGTGGGTTCTGGGAAGACAGAATTCAATTATAGTTTTATTCAGTCCCACATCGGCTGGTGGGTCCTAATAGTACAATCCGGGAGGGAGACACAGAACCTGGTGCCCATGCCAAGACCGTCGCTTTTTACCGTTATATGGCCGTGATTGAGGAGAACAAGTTTCCGGACCACTGAGAGGCCGAGACCATGAGACAGAAGGTCACTTCGTGATGCATCAGCCTTGTAAAAATCATCAAAGATCCGGGATGAGTCCGCATGTGTCAGACCGATTCCTGTATCAGATACACAGAACCAGGTACATTGGTGATCCTTTCCGCCATGAAGGGTCACAGTTCCTCCAGGTGGTGTAAATTGCAATGCATTATTGATCAACTTCTCAAGAATGAGATGGAGGTGAATGTACCTAATCCTGATCAGCATCCCGGGCTGGATTGCGTTCCTGATAGAAAGCCCTTTTGAACTGATTACCGAAAGGGATGCCTCGATAATCTCATCAGCCATGCTTCCAAGATCACAGGGTCTTGCATCCCGCTGACTATATGAGGATTTTTCCACTCCCAGGTTATCCATCATCAGGATCTCTTCAACCAGGGTTCTTATTCTCATCGTGCTCTCACAGAGGACTCCCAGAGTGTTCTTCTTCTCTTCGTCTGCCTCGTTATGCTGCAAGTACGGGAGCAGGGCCACAAGCGGGGTGAGAGGAGTTCGAAGGTCATGTCCAATATTTACGATTAGATCACGCTGTTTTTGCATCAGACCCTCAAGTTGCTCTGTCCGCTCCTGAACCTGTTGATCAAGAGATGTATTCAGATGCTCAAGCTTGCGGGAGTACTCATTTACTGCCTCAAGTGCCTGGCTCAGTGCGGTACTATCTTCGAATATACTCACATAACAAGCCGGATCTCCAGGTTCCATCGGGATCCTGTCTGTGTAGTAACGTATCGTCTTTGAATTCTGAACTCTGACCTCTCCCGATCTGGCGATTTCTGAAACTCCGTCTTCGCCCAGGGAAAACATAGGAAGGTCATCACTCTCATATTTGAGCAGGGTTTTTATCTGGCTAAAGATTACATCGTGAGTCAACAGTGACTCCGATGTCTCTGCATCAAAGTCCCAGATTGAGAAAAAGGCTTTATTTGCATACATCACCGTGCCAGTTATGGGTTCATACAGGTACACCCCGAACGGAATTGCCCCCCCTACAGAAAATAACAACGATGAGAGCCGCTTTCTGTCGCGTTCATTCTGCTGTTGCTTAAGCAGGTTTTCAATCTGGATCGGAAGGAGGTTTAAGTACTGACGTTCAGGATCTTTTACCAGGTAATCCTTTGCCCCAAGTTTTAGTGCAGTGACTGCATTGTTCAGATCCGCCTGCCCGGTCACAACAATAACCGGAGTCCGGGTATCTAATGAGGGGAGAAGATCAAGGATGGTTCCGTCAGAAAGGAAATAGTCACAGATTACCAGATCATACATCTGGTTTCGGGAACGAGCCTCGGCTAGGGACGATGAAAGGTCTATCTGATATGGTAACGACTTTTTCTGAACCACCCGGGTGAGTGCTTGCTGGTCTATCAGATTGTCTTCAATATAGTGTACCCTGATTACCGGCTTATCTCCCGTAAATATCGGCATCATGCAACAACCCCTCTCCATTTTTCAATGTAAAACAGAATGTAGCCCCACCACCAGAAACTGATTTAACCCATATTGATCCGCCTGACGTTTCAACAATCCGTTTGACTATGGAAAGGCCGATGCCTGAACTCTTCTTTGCCTCCTTTGCTGGATATGACCTGAAGATCTCAAAGATAGAATCATGAAGAGCAGGATCTATACCCGGGCCGTTGTCTGTGATCTCAAATGCCCAGAAATCAGGACTCTTCCCTGTGTTTTCCGGCCCCTGTTCAACAGGAGTACCATCCTTATCAGAAGAAGGATATGCACTGATGTGTATCTCTCCATCTTCTCGATTCAGGCAGGAGAGGGAGTTGCCGATGAGGTTCTGAAAAACCTGCTGAATCTTTGTCCGCTCTGCAGTTAGGACAGGCATATCGGTTCCAATTACTATATTCACAGACGGAGGAGGAGAGAGAATCTGCAGGGTTTCGTTTATTACATCCTTTATACTAACCGCGACACGATCTTCTCTGACAACGCCGGCCTGGGAGTAGGCAAGGATTCCATCAATCAACTGATACATCCGCTGGATCTGGTCGGTTATCATGCCAATATACCGTTGTCCCTCTGGCCCTATCTGTTCATAATAGTCCTCACCAATCCAGGATGCCAGTGAATAAATACCTCTGAGAGGATCCTTGAGATCATGGGCAACGATATGTGCAAAATCCTGGAGCCCTTTGTTTGAGGCTGATAGTTCTTTCAGGAGATCCTGTACCTTCTGCTCAGCACGTTTACGTTCTGTGATATCAACGATAGAAAAGAGGATACAGGGATCAGTATCTATCTCGATAAGGGCACCATAAAGAGAGCCCTGCCGCATCTCCCCATTCTTTGTCTTTAGTGGGAGTTCCAGTCCACGGATTGAACCCTTGGTAAGGATAGTCTCTTTGATATGCCTGAACTGATCAGGATCGATGATCCCATACCCTGACCAGTGCGTAGATCTCAGGATTTCTTTTCCGCTGTAGCCAGTTGTTTCAAAAAAGGTTTCGTTGGCATCAATCAACCGTTCTTCACGCAGGTTCCAGATAGCATGGAGCACCTGGCTTGATCGGAATGCTGTTGCAAATTTGTGCTCAGAACGCTTGAGGTGGGATATATCCTTGCAGATGCAGAATACCGCCTGGTTTTCATTCCAGATACCTGATAGGTACCGTATCTCAACCGGGATCTCTCTTCCTTCAATTGTAAGCAGAATTGCTGTACGTTCCTGGGCTGACAGTTTACCTCCTTCAGGTGAAAGGGGTGTATTTATCCAGCGTGAGGTAAACAGACCTGAAAGCCGCATCCCTCTCATATCTGAAGCCCTGATCCCGGTCTCCTGCTGTGCAAAGAGATTCGCGGTAATAATTCTCCCGTCAGAATCCAGAATAAAGACAAAATCATTCAGATGATCGAAAAACTGCTGAAAATTCTCATCCCTCTTCTTATGTTCCTGATCTGAATCGATCCTTACCAGTGCCGCCATCAGCATGTTGGTAGCAATGCGGAGAGCATCGAGTTCTGATGTATGCCAGGAACGATCACGCTCTCTATCGGCAAGAATGAGCACCCCCCGTGTTTCTCTTCTTGTAATAAAGGGAATCAGGGCGATGGATTTTATACCCTGATGGACCAGGAACTCCTGTTCCTTTAGAAACTTGTCTGCAGGACCTGCAACAGGACCCTGCATCTCAAATATCAGGGATTTGAGAGGACTTTCAAGGATCTCATCCCAGGTCAGTTGGTCTTCTGAAAAGTCAGCTGTTTCTTCCACCCAGACATAATCATGGGTCAGGACCGGGTCTCCCCCAGAATCGATATGCCAGGCAAAATAATGAGCCTCGCTAACCACCATCTTTTTGACAATCTTATGCAGGATCTCAATGATCGAAGAATCACTCAGATCACCGATTACCTGTGCAGCAGAATATCCGATAGCTTCCAGTAGAAGATCTCGCCGATTCAGTGCAGCTTTTGTTCTTCTCCGGTTCTCTTCTCCGCTCAGAGCGTGAACAATCAGATCCAGCATGATCTGGTTCACCTCACCCTCATACTCGTTGCCAGATATTAGGAGGGAGAGATCACCTACCTGTTTTCCAGAGACACTAATGCCTCTGGATACAACCATTCGGGCCCCCGGATACACAGTATTTAAGAGGTTTCTGCCATCTTCAGGCAGATCATCAACTGAGAGCACGAAATCATCGCCAGAAGTTAATGTTGGAAACGGAAAATCTGACTGTGAAAAGAAATATTTTGCCAACCAGTCATGAACCAGGGTATCCTTTTCAGGCCAGGAACTGACAAGCACGTACCCCTCATCTTCAAAGCGTGTATAGAAAGCTGCTTCAGTTTTAAGTATACCTGCAACACTCTTCGTGATCAGAGGAATGTTCTGGTCACTTTCAAGGCCCGCATACAAATACTGGTCAAGTACCTGGTGGAATTTGTCAAGGATCTCGCGCCGCTCTTTGAGTGCTGCCAATTCCGCATTCTGTGCAACGATCTGAGAGCGGATCAGATCATGCCTTCGAAAGAGAAGGAATATAATTAAAATGCCGAGAGTTACCGCCAGGATACAGAAGAGAACCGAACGGAGGAAATACGTCGATGCAAATGATCTCCCCTGGTATGTTAAGAATTTTTCACCAGATATGGTAATCTGTAAGACCGAAGAGGAGAAAGGATCTGTATAAGACAATGTCCCTGATTTCCAGGACTCATTCTGCTGCCCTTGGATTGCCACAGGCTTTATGCTAACATCAAAGGCAGGAATCACATTTCCCGCTGATACTGGCGAGATTACACATACAGTTGAGTCATATAACATGAGGTCATGGACTTTTTTGGTTATTACCGGTTCAACTGGAGTTGCAAACGTAATTGTTCCTACACTGGGGAGAGTATCTTCAGAATTACTGATTTCTGCCTGTGAAACCAGCATCAGACTATTATTTACATACACTAACGACGTCCGGGTATTTTTGCTCTCATTATTAGATGAAGAAAGTTCAACAGGAAGGAATAAAGGCTTGATTTCTGTGTATGTATCAGGGTCGTACTGTTTCAGGAAAAGGATCTTCCCCTCGGTATCCGAAATTGCGACATATGTAATCCCGAGATTTTTCAGAGATCTGACCTGCATGTTCTTCTGAATATACAAATCTGTAGGTTGTTTGGCAAATACAGCAGTCTCATCCCATTTCGCATAATCAAGAGTGATCTTCTCAAATGTGCCTGCATAGGATGTTATCACGCCTTCGACACCCATGAGAGAGAAGTGGGTGCCTCCTTGTTCCACATTATCATAAGAGTTCAGAATCATCTGCGAGTTGTAATGGATGAAAAGAATGGCACAGATTAGAATCAGAAACAGGATCGGCAGAATTAATTTTCTTCTTGTCAGGAGGGAGCCAGTCCTATTTCCCGGTTCATAATCAGGAAAGAGAAATGAAATCAGTGAATGTATCAACAAAAACCCTGGAAGTGATTTGTAGTCGGTATCAATTAACTTATCTCCAGATTTATCTTATCGAACCGCTCTTGTTACCATACTGCGACTCATAGGACTTCAGGGCAGGCATGGTACCCTCAACCTTTTCCGGATCCATAACAATATCACCGGGATTGATATTGAGATATACAAGAGTCTCATTTATTAGAGGAATATCTAAAAATCCTTCGCTTTTTCCGGATGATAGGTCAGTGACGATTCTGGTCAGGGATTCATCAACCATTGAAAAAATAGTTCCTCCATCTTCTCCATATGAGAGATCAATACCAACCTCTTTCAAAAAAGCAAGGAATGTTTGAATTAACCCGTTGTCGTCTCCTAAAATTCCACTAGTACCTGACACATTTCTTCCCTGATCTTGTGCATACACAGCACTACCTGCAACCATTAGGGAGAGAAGTCCACCTAAAACAAGGAACCGGATGAAAACGGAAAGATGTCTCTTCATATTTATCACATTTGTTTACAGGTACTCATGCCGCTCTGAGCGGGCTGATATCAATGAATCTCCTTTCCTCCTATAAAACCAGACGGTATTCACCGGGTTCAGGTCAGTAAAAAAGGATAAAAAAGGTTATTTTCTTAAAATTTCAATCAGGCAATCTCGTATGTCACCGAAACCCGTGCGCTGACATCCACACTGCCGGGTTCAATCGGGGTTGAAGGAGCTGCTGCTGCGAGTTTTTCAGTTCTGAAATCCTGATTGTAGTATACAGGCGGATTATAACTGTCCTCGACAGTTACCTCATGGACTGTCCCCACACCGGCCCCCAGGGCTGAAGTGGTGGCATCCGCATCGGCCCGTGCCTTCTCAACTGCGATTTTGAGAGCTTCACTCCGCAGTTCGGCAGTTTTTTGCTTGCTCAGGGTAAATTTCAAGGAACTGACACTGTTTGCACCGTTTGCAACCGCCATATCGATGAGATCTCCAACAGAATCGAGTTGTGAGGTCTCAACTGATATGGTATTCGAGACCTCGTATATGGTCACATTGTCCCCATATTTCGCCTTGAGTGCATCATCAGGGCTGTATACTTCAGATATTGAATATGAACTAGTACTAAGCTCTGCAGGGGTCAGATTCCCTTTCGAGGGATCCTTGAGAACTGACATCAAACCATCCATCTTACGGGCATTCTCCTTCTGGGCAGCTTTAACATCAGGATTCTTTGTTACAACCGAGAAAGATATCTCGCACCGGTCAGGAGTGGTCTTGATGGTTCCACTGCCTGACACATGGATCTGATTTGTTTTCGTCTCTTTCGTATCGTCTGCACATGATATCCCAGCAAGAAAAAGAGCCAGTACCAGCACAATACATACGCGTAAGAACTGCATGCTCTGATCTCACTGTGCAGGTTCATACCCTTTCTGCTATCCTGAACATCAGTGCCAGTCGCATCACCGGGGGCCGCATCTTATTACAATTGTTCTCCTTGGCGATCACGGTACTTCGGGTAGAATCTTCTCCAGAACATAAGGGAATGATATAATTCATGATTTTACCCCAGCATTCTGCATTCACTATAATAGTCATTCATACCAATCTTTTCCAAGCGTGAGAGCAGAAGAGTACGACTGGATAATCTACCACGTCATTTGTGATGAGAAGACCTGTACTGCAGATGAGATATGCGAGAAGAGCGATTTTTCACGTGAGCAGGTTGAAGAGTCACTGGCAAGACTTATAAAAACCCATCTCGTGGAATGCCGTGATGACCGGTATCGTGTCTGCTCTCTTGAAGAGTTCCTGATTACGAGCCAGATGAACCAGGACCCTTTTTCAGATATTTTTATCGAAAATGGAGTTGTGAAGGTGAAGAATACTGAAAAGCAAGATGAAGAGAAGAGCCTGGATGATATGAGGAGTCAGGAATGAAGGAGGTTGCAATTCTCAGGCTCGGCCATCGCCCGCAGCGTGATCAGCGGGTTACCACCCATGTCGGGCTGACAGCCCGGGCTCTCGGTGCAACCGGAATGTACCTGTCATCCAATGACACCGGGATTGTGAAGAGTATTCTTGATGTTGGTGAACGCTGGGGTGGCAATTTCTTTGTTGAGAACGATGTCGGCTGGCATTCATGCATCCGCCGCTGGAAAGAGGCAGGTGGAACAGTTGTGCACCTCACCATGTTCGGACTGAATCTGCCCGATGTCGAGGAGGAGATCCTCTCCCGCGATAAGATTCTCATCGTTGTCGGGGCTGAGAAAGTTCCCGGAGAGGTGTATCATCTTGCAGATTTCAACGTCGCGGTCAGTAACCAGCCACACTCAGAGATCTCAAGTATGGCTATCTTCCTTGACCACCTAATGGGAAAAGATGCCCTTGTCCAAAAATTCCCAAATGCTCAGGTGAGGGTTGTTCCTTGCAAGGAAGGAAAACTGGTCGAGGAGATCAGACCCGAAGAATGACAAAACCGATTCGGAGGATCCTCGTCGCCGGATTCTCAACCAGGCATGTAGTCTCTTCGGCTGTCAGGGCAGGACTTGAGGTCTGTGCTATCGATAACTTTTGTGACCAGGATCTGAGGCGTCTTGTATTCGCATACAAACGTTTTGAAGAACTTGCAGACCTTCCTGATCTGATCCGTTCATTTTGTAGTGAACAAAAGGTAGATGCGGTTATCACCACATCAGGTGCTGAAGATCTTCAGGATCTTCCTGTGCCCATACTTGGGACAGATCCTGGCACTGCAGCAAAATTTCTTGACAAGGCATTGACACAGCAGTTCTTTGAGGAGAACGGTTTTCCCGTTCCTGCCAGGGCTTTGCCAGGGGTTTTTCCTGCGATGCTCAAACCCTGCCGCGGATCAGGGGGCTGGAGAAACGCTCTTGTTACCAATGAGATGGATATCAGATCCTGGGAGAGCCTCTTTCCTGATGAACCATACCTGCTCCAGGAACTGGTGCCAGGTATTCCGGCCTCGGTATGCTGCGTTGCAGACGGTCGTCGTGCTAAGGCAATAGCGGCTAACCTCCAGATTTTACGGGGGAGTGATGAAGCCAGGTATGGATTCTGCGGATCAGTGACACCACTTTGCCATCCCCTGGCAGAGCAGATGTGTATAATGGCTGAAAAGATTGCATCTGCATCCGGGTGTTGTGGAGTTCTGGGTATTGACTTTCTTATAACAGACACCAAAATCACCGCGATAGAAGTCAATCCCAGGTTTGTTGCAACCCTTGATACCATCGAACGGGCGAACGGGTGCAACCTGGTAAAAATGCATATTGATGCCTGTCACGGCGTGCTCCCAGATACTATTCCAAAAGTAAAACAGACCAGCATCAGGAAGATCCTTTTTGCACCTCATGACCTGACCATCAGGACCGAACTATCAGGCCTTATCCCCGACGTTGCAGATATCCCTGTTCCTCCGGCATCGTTCGAGAAAGGAGACGCGGTAATCAGTGTGTTCGGTGAAGGGCAAGACGAAGCATCAGCCCGACGTACACTGGATAATACTATCAGAAGAGTAACCCAATATATAGGGTAATGGTCACCGTAGAAGAGCTGCTCAAGGAGCCGGCGATCGTAGCGTACCTGCACCGGATGATCGGCGATGAGGGGATGGACCTTGTCCGCCGGTTCCCTGAGGGGAAAGAGTACAGCGACGAAGAACTGGCCGAACTGACCGAGATTAACCTGAACTCAGTCAGGAACACGCTCTATACTCTGTATGAGCACCGGCTTGCACGATACCGGAGGATCAAGAATAACGAGACAGGCTGGCTGACCTATCTGTGGCAACTGCAGCTCTCCAATATCTATGACGCAGTTGGAAAGGACATGGATGTGATCCTTACAAAACTGAAGAAACGTCACTTTTACGAGGAGCAGAACGACTTTTACATCTGCAAAGAATGTGGATGCGTATCCACATTTTATGACGCAATGGACAGCCAGTTTGCCTGCCCAGCATGTGAAAAGCAGATGTCCCACTTTGACAACGATCCTCTTGTAGACGCACTGGCACGACGGATTGCCAGGATGAAGGAAACACTCGGGTATGCCTGAGCCCGGGGACGAGTATATCAGATATCTCAAAGAAGCAGGCTGTGATCCCCAGGTAATCTCACATTGTATCACTGTCCGTGAGGTTGCGGTAAGGATTGCAGACCTGATCCTCTCTGCCGGCACAGCAAAGGTAGATCGAGATCTCGTTGCTGCCGGTGCTATTCTTCATGATATCGGTAGATCAGAGACACATGGTATGGATCATGCCGATGCCGGTGGGAGGATATGCAGAGAAAAAGGCTTTTCAAAGGAGGTCTGCCGGATCGTTGAGCGACACATCGGCGCTGGTCTTAAAAGAAGTGATCGGAAAGGATTCGGACTTTCAGAAGAGGATCGTATTCCCGAAACGATTGAGGAGAAGATCGTAGCCCATGCTGATAATCTGGTGAGTGGCTCTATGATCGTCACAAGGAGCGATCTCGATGTATCCATCCAGAAGTTTCCGCAGGAGGTTCAGGCAAGGTTTACAGCGCTCGCTGATGAACTCGAAACACTCGCGGGCAGCAGACTCCCCTGAACTTTTTTGTATCCGCTGATTAGAGGATCAGCCGTCTGACCACCGGTAGTGCCCTGAGATCTTCGATAACCTGTGCAGGAATTACACTCTCTGTTATGATGACCAGCCGTGGATCTTCGGAGAGATGCGGATCAGTGACAAACAGTTGCCTTATGCCAATCCCGTGAGAGGAGAGGACATGAATACAGGCATCAACGACTCCGGTCCTGGTTGCGTCATCAGGAAGGATGGTGATAACCGAGAGTGAGAGTTTGTCAGCGATGAGGGTCACGTCAGGGGTCGCCCTCATTGATAGGAAAATATCTCTGTATTGGGAATCCAGGATGCGCTTTGCGGTTGTGTCCACTACCCTGCGATCAACACCCACCCGCTGGCCAATCTGTGTTGATGCGATAGGGATAGAGTTACAGCAGATCCTTCCCTCCTCATTCACCCCGAATCCGTTCTCTAAGAGAAACCTGACAACCCTTCCCTGGGACGGGGAATCTGAAAAACCGGAGAGAATAGCCGACCACATATGATGCAGAGTTTTGATCTGGCAAAGATAAATAACGGGCCTCTCTGGATCGCAGAAGAAGAGGTCAGGGAAACTCAAGTCAATAAGTATAAGTACTGATGCGTCCACCTTATTCAGGCACGCAGTCAAAGGGGCCCGGCAGAATTCAGAGTGATTCGGGGTGTTCTTTGCTTGTGATGACTGAAGAAATTCAGTGTCATCTTCTATTCTGCGTGGGAGTATCCGAGCCAGGTCAAAGGAGCAGGGTTGAGGGCCCTGTCGCGAAGGCGTTCGAGGGTTCAAATCCCTTCTCCCACATTATTCTTACAAATTCAGAGAGCAGAAGGTGCTTTTTTTACATTGATACATCGGTATCAGATGATCAGCAGATAAACGGTACATCCAAAGGTGATATCCTGCGATGAGACCCGGCCCTGATGATCATACTGACTCACTGCTTTCAAACCTCACAGATTTCTCTCCTTCATCTGACAGGGATTTTCTGTTTGTTCCAACGATCCATCTTGTCAGGGCCATCCAGGATGCGTATGTCAGCAGAGAAGTTCCGATAATCCCTGATCAGGTAACAACTCTGCGTGAGTTCTGCAGGCGCTTTCATGAGAGTGCAGGCTCCCCGGCCATGCTTATATCTGACGGTCAGTCACTCCAGCTCCTGTCTGAGACACTTGAAGCCATTCGAAAGGATATTCCGTTCTTTTTTTCACGGCACAATCCTGCACCCACAACCCTGAAGGATCTTCTTGCACTCAGGGACATCATTTCCCAACGCAAAATCGCTTTTTTTAAACCAGAACTCATACAGAATTCAGAAAAATGCCGACAGATACACCAGGCACTGGAGGCGTATGAGACTGCCCTTCTTCAGAAAGGACTGCTTGATGCAACCGGACTTATCGAATGGACTATCTCCGCGATTGGTAACGGGCCATCCTGCAGTTTTGGAACAGTGATATTCCGGGGATTTCACCAGCCCCTCCCACGTGAAAAAGAACTCATATCAGCAATCAGGGATCATGCCGAACTCTGCAGGTATGATTACCCAACCGGGAAAGACTGCAAAATTTTTGATATCCCGGACTGGTTTGGAGATGGCATCACTCCGCTTAAGGAGTCGTCATTGTCAGGCCTTTTTACCAGTGAGGAATGCCAAAATCACGACGGTTTCAGGATCGGGATCTTCCAGAGTCCGCATGAGGAGTTCGAATCCATTGCAGAAGAGATCTGCTCTCTCAACGACAGCAAAGTGGCTCTTGAAGATATCACGGTGGCATTGCCGGACATATCGGCCCATTCCCTGATCACCGGTATCTTTCATGACTTCAATCTCCCATGCCGCGTTTTAACCGGGGAAGCCCTGAACAGGGAACCTCAGGTTGGTTTCTTTACCCTCTTTCCCTCCCTGGTTGTGAATAATTTTCCACGTGAAGACCTAATCAGCCTGATATCGAGTCCGTTCTTTAAAACTGATCAGCCGGATCTCATATTGCCAGAAACCGGGGTGTTAGACACAATCCTCAGAAAAGCACGAATCATGGAGGGGCCTTGTTGGGACCATGACCTTGAGGCACTAGCTGGAGAGAAAACCTGCGGGATCGGTGATGAGAAAGGAGAACCTGTTGATCCTGATGACCTGACTGCGGTGCGGATGTTTGCCTCCACATTCCAGGCCTCCCTTCTCACCCTTAAAGTGGAACAGACTGTTGCAGATCATGTAACTGCTTTTCGTCTAATCCTTGAACACTGGGTAAAACCAGAGTTCGTGGGAAAGCCAGACACAACCAGAGTAACTGAACGCGAGAAGAGGGCATGGGAGCGATTTGATGCCTGCCTCACGAGGCTTTCTGTAATGACTGACCCGGACAGGAAGATAGGAGCCGGATCATTCAACAGGTACCTGAATTATCTGCTTGAAGAACTGGTGACCATTGGTGAGGATCACGGCGGCGTCACAGTAATGCGGCTTTCAGAGACTGCTCACCTGAACCTGCCAGTCCTCTTTCTTGCCGGACTCGTTGAAGGGGATATCCCGAGACCCTCTACACGGCTCCCGCTCCTCACAGCTGCAGAGTCAGAAGTGCTCGGAGGCAGAAACCTGGCCGAGGTGATCAGCGGGGAACAATACTCCTTTATCAGTGCCATCTCTGCCGGCAGGCAGGTATATCTCTCTGCACCCCGGACCCGGAGAGAGAAGACCCTGCTGACCTCTCCGTTCCTGGAAGAGGTCAGGCAGAAGTTAAGCCCACCAGAATGGAACCCTAAAATCACCAGGTCAAAGAGACACGCTTCCATCTCTGCCGGGGGGTTTATAGCGAAAGGAACTGTTGGTGCAGATGAGATCCTAAATCTTCTTCCTGCTAACCAGACGTACGGTTCTGTTGCAGAGAGAATCCTGATAGAAGACTGGTACCGCACCGGTGTTCCAGACTCACCATATGACGGGATTGTCTCTGATGAACCGGATATTGTTGCCTGGCTTTCAAAAAAATTCGGCCCTGAAAAAGTCTGGGCGCCAACCAGGCTTGAGACCTATGCTACCTGTCCGTTTCGTTTCTTTCTTCAGCGGGTGCTTAACCTCTCCCAACTTCCAGATGTTGACCCGTCTCTCACTCCGGCACAGCGGGGAAACTTCATCCATGAGACCATTTGCGACTTCTTCAGGCAGTGGTCGCAGGATGGGCCAAAGCATATCACCAGTTATACTCTCCCAGATGCTGCCAGACTTCTCAAAGAGATCGGGAAAGAGAAAAGCGGAAGATATCATTTCACAAGTTCAGCATGGCACGCGGCACTCCTCTCTCTCTTCGGGACACCTGATACCTCCGGTCTGTTTGACCGGTTTCTCATGCGAGAAGTAGCACGGGAAGACTCATCACTCCTTCCCAGGTACTTTGAACTTGAGATCAGAGATTGTCAGGATAAAAACCCTGATGAAAAAGGGGAAAAAAGGGATGATGGAGGAAGAGAGGCATCAGATATGCACCGGGTTCTTCTGGACCAGGGAGAAGGGGAGCCAATCCTAATATCGGGAAGGATCGACAGGGTGGATATCTCGAGTGACGGGTACTTTGCAATCATCGATTACAAGACCGGAGGTTCGTACCCGAGTGCCAAAGGGATCAAGGAGGGGACTGCCCTTCAGCTTCCTCTCTACCTGCTTGCCCTTGAGAAGATGCATGAAGGTGATGAGATCCCCCTTACCGGTATTGCGGGTTCTTACTGTGAGATCAGCAGAAAGATAAAACAGACATGGCCGTTGCTCAGCCCTGATCAGAAAAATCTCATAGGAGCAGGTACCAGCAGGGCAACCAGCGGTTTTCGAGAGGTTATCTTAAGTTCACTTGAGGCGTCACGGAATTGTATCTGTCAGATCAGGTGTGGGAGATTTCCACTTCCAGATACCTGCCAGGTCCCGTACTGTGAATTTTCCGGGATATGCAGATTTGATCGTTTCAGGATAAGCAGCAACGGGGATGAGTCATGAACGGAACACCGCGTCAGATTGAAGCAATTACCACTCATGACCGCTCTCTGGTGGTCACCGCAGGAGCAGGAACCGGGAAGACCCATGTTCTCATCACCAAGTACCTGAACCTCCTTGAAACATTTGGGGAAGGAAAGGAGCGATACGAAAACCCAATCTCGGTCAGGAATATCCTTGCCCTCACCTTCACCGATAAAGCGGCAGCCGAGATGAAGGAGCGTATCAGAAAGAGTCTTGATGAGAAGCAGGGCGAATTCTGGGAGAAGACCAGGGCCGAGTTTTTGATAACCCCAGTCCAGACCTTTCATTCGTTTTGTGCCCAGGTACTCCGGGAGTTTGCGTTTGAAGCACAGGTTGAACCCTCATTTGTTGTCCTTGATGAACAGGAGGCGTCCCGGATCCTCACGAGTTGTTTTCAGGATCTGATCCATGCCCCGTCAGAAGAGGGCGATGTTGTGTATGCCCTTGCAACTGTCGGAGCCTACAACCTTGAGCAGATGATCAGAACGCTCTACCCCCGTAGGGATGAGGCTGAAAGATTCTTTGAGAGTATTAGAACAGATCAGGATGGAACGATCTCATTCTGGCAGGATGAGATTAGGGCATACAGGGAATCAGAAGCAGAAAAGATCAGGGGAAATTGTAGGTTCAGAGAGACAGTCAGATCACTTATCGCTTTTGCACTGATGGATACCCCATCTGAAGACAAGGCGATGATATACCTTCAGAAGGTCAGGCCGTTTCTTGAGGTCATGGACAGTGATGGGACAGCGGACGAATTCCTTGACGCTGCTACCCGCTATCTGAAGGTGAAACTGGGAACAGGAGGCTCTAAGAAACTCTGGACCGAAGAGTTACTGTCTGAACTGAGGGAGACATACAAGGAACTGAACGAGATGCTTGACAGAGCACCGGCCGTTGCAGCGATGAGATTTGATCCCGGCGATCAGTTCAGTATCCGCACAATCAGATTCCTGAATGCTCTGGGAACTTCATTTGCCCGGTTCTGTGAACTGGTAGAAGAAGAGAAGGCTGCTGCAGGAGGCATCGATTTTGCAGACCTGATACGAAGTTGCAGACAACTTTTCAGGGATCATCAGGGCCTGGTAGCAGAGCATTACAAAAGACAGTTCAGGTACATCCTAGTTGATGAGTTCCAGGACACTGATCCTGCCCAGTTTGAGATTGTGACCGCAATTGCCGGCACACCAGGCCCTGATTTGCAGAGTCTTTTCATCGTCGGTGACCCCAAACAGTCTATCTACCTTTTCAGGGAGGCAGATGTAACAAGGTTCCGTGATGCTTCCTCTCTGATAACTAACAACTGCAGCGGAAAGGAGATCTCCCTTGATGTCTGCTTCAGAAGTTCACCTGCAGTCATTACCTTTGTCAACATCCTCTTCGCCGGTCTGTTCCAGAGCGTAGAAAAGCCATGGGAGTTTCCGTACGAGCCAGCCCTGGTCTCTGATGAACGGGACGGACATGCGGGAACTGTCAGCCTGCTTCTTACGCACAAAGACGGAGAGGTATCAGAACCTGAAGCAGTGGCAGATGAGATTCTGGCAATTGTCAGAGACCATCTTGAGGTCTATGAAGAGGGAGAACGCGACGGTGAGGGACTCCGGACATTCACCACAAGACCGGCAATATGGAGAGACATCGCCATACTTCTTGAAAGACGGACCAACCTCGGCGAGTTTCTTCATGCCCTGGGGAGAAGAAAAATCCCGTACTACGTTCACAAAGGTTCCGGTTTTTACCAGCGGCAGGAGATCCTTGACCTCATCAACCTTCTCACATTCCTCCTAAAGCCATACGATGATATCTCCCTTGTCGGGCTGCTCAGGTCCCCGTATATCGGGATGAAGGATACCGATATCATTGATATCCGCAGATCGGGAAGAGGGACATTCTTTGAGAGGCTCCAGAAGCGGGGGGAGAGTTGCCATGCCGCTGCCAGGGCATACGACCTCCTGGATGCCTGGCGAGGCAGGGCAGGAAGATGGCGTGTAACAGATCTTATTCAGTCGGTACTTGATGAGTCTGGAATTTTCACTGTGTATGGCGGACTTGCCGAGGGGCAGCAGATCCTCTCAAACATCAGAAAACTCCAGGAGATGGTCAGGGCACAGGAAGAGAAAGGGAGGTACCAACTCGCAGATCTCGTCGCCGATCTTTCTGAAGCGGTAAAAACCGGAGATCAGGAAGGAGAGGCTATGATAGATGATCCTGGACTTGATGCTGTGAGGATTATGACCATTCATGCAGCCAAAGGACTAGAGTTCCCAGTGGTCTTTGTCCCTGAAATGGGCCAGCGATCAAACCAGGTCCAGCCGCCAGTTCTCATGGAAGGGCCCGGGCCACTCATGGGGGTGAGAATACCTGATCCGGAAGATGACTTTGAGACAGCAGAGACCCCGGTTTATTCTCTCCTTAAAAACAGGCAGGAGGAAAAACTGCTTGCAGAAAAGAAACGGCTTCTATATGTTGCACTGACACGGGCAGCCGATCACCTGATCATGAGCAGTGAGATTGGTGATGAACTTCCTGATGGAAGCAAAGATACACGGCTTGACTGGATCTGGAGAGAACTGGGTATTACTGGAAATGTAATAGAAGCCGGTGAAATTCATATCAGGTCACCAGATGGAAGGGAACTTTCGATGCGGATCGTAAAACCGGGCCAAAGACTCATTCAGGACGAACAAAAGTTGCCTCCGTTTACTATCCCTGATGAATTGCGTGATGAGCCTGGAAGATTTGTTTTACGGCAGATCCCTGGGAAACCATCACGATCACCCCTGCTGGTCACAGAGATTGCAAAAGCCGCTGACGAACCTTCTGGACAGCAGCATGAGGGCTATGGGGCAGGCTTTGGAACTGCAATCCATGAAGTGCTCAGAGGAAATGACCCGGAAATGGTTATCAGAGAATGGGGGATAACTGACCCGGATCTTCAGCAGGAACTTAAGGAGACATTAGAACGGTTTGAGTCACTGCCTGAACTCATACAGCGAGTTCAGATCAAACGTGAACTGGCTTTCACTGTGACCATCGGTGGAGCGGCTGTGACCGGACGGATCGATTGTATCATACAGAATACCGATGGATCATGGCTCGTGATCGACTACAAAAGTGATACCCTTTCAGGGTCTGAACTCTGTGAAAAGAAAGTCTATCGAATCCAGACCGAGATCTACAGGCAGGCGGCAGAAACTCTGGGAATGAAACCAGCCACCGCTGCATTGTATGGAATTTTTGAGGGAAAACTCATCCATATGAATCCCGATGAGAAAGACGCAGCTATAGAGATTATACATCAGGCCTGGAGTGACGAACAAAACAATATCGTAAATACATAATAGTTAGCAGACAGAGAAATAATACGAATTATACAGGTCTTAATCTGGGAACAGAAATAGCAGGCTGTAGATCTGCTAAAAATCAGAGAACGGAAAAATGATTCAGGTATCTCATGCTGCTAAACCTATCTCGGTTCTGTATGTAGATGACGAACCGGAATTACTCTTTCTCGTTAAAAATTATCTTGAAGAAACCGGAAGGTTCAGAATAAATACCGTAGCATCAGCCCCTGAAGCACAGAAGATGCTACTTTCAGGCACATATGATGCAATCCTTTCTGATTACCAAATGTCAGATCTAAGTGGTAT
>NZ_DATMYY010000003.1:0-6666 GCF_035560735.1 Methanospirillum sp. | reverse complement strand
ATGTTCTACAGCTCAAACCAATTCGGTTCATGGGCTCTCACTGTATTGCAACTTTCGATCTCGTACTGGATGAAACCATGACCAAGTATCAGGATTCCATTGATCTCTATTCTGACGATGGAAAACTTCTCAAATCCGGGGTTTCCCTGAATCGGATCCATCCGCTCATAAACCCGGCGACATTGAAGATTGTTGATTTAACCAAACGGACTATTAACGTCAATCTGGCAGGTATCGAACAGGCACTTAAAGGTGCAAAGCTTGGAAAAGGCAGGATACTAGGTCGTGAACTGAACCTTCCAATCATGGAACACAAGGATTCTCTCATCGAGCGGATCCATGACATGGTACAACTGGAAGAGGGAGATGACACAGATATCACTGAGTTCAACAAAGGTAATCTCCTTCTCGTGAAGGTTCCCACCCAGAGGCTTGTTGGTGCTTCCACATATGATGCGGCGATTACATCGGTTGCATCAGCGGTCACCTACGCAATTGTGGATGAGTTTGATGTCAGTCCTTTTGATGCCTCAACAGTAAAGGCAGCTGCCTGGGGATCGTATCCGCATACTCAGGATATGGAAGCTGCACTTGTCACTTCAATCCTTACAATTCCACAGAATAATGAAGGTATCGGGTATGCCCTCCGCAATATTTCAGTCAACCATTTTGTGATGATGACTGGCAGAAATGCACTGCAGGGTGCAGCACTTTCATCAACCCTTGAAACAGCAGCCATATTTGAGATGGGATGCGTCGGTCCGTTTGAACGAAATCAACTCCTTTGTTATGCATATCAGGGTCTGAATGCAAACAACATGGTCTATGATATTGTGAAGGATAACGGTCAGTCTGGAACCGTAGGAACAGTAGTTCAGTCCCTCGTTGAACGGGCACTAGAAGACCATGTCATCAAACCAGGCAAAAAGGGTGGGTACTTCCAGTTCTATGATACTGAAGATCCAGCACTTTGGAATGCATATGTTTCTGCAGGCACATTAGCTGCAACAATAGTTAATTGTGGAGCAGGGCGGTTTGTTCAGGCGGTATCAGCAACACTCCTGTATTTCAACGACATGATAGAGCACGAAACCGGGCTTCCAAGCAGTGATTTTGGAAGAAATATGGGAACCGGTGTTGGATTCTCGTTCTTCAGCCATTCGATCTATGGTGGTGGCGGGCCGGGTATCTTTAATGGAAATCACGTTGTGACCAGGCATGCATCAGGTGTTGCTATTCCCTGTGCAGTAGCAGCCGCCTCAATGGATGGTGGAACACAGATGTTCTCACCAGAAGGGACCTCAAAAATCATGGGAGAGACATACGGAACCATCGATGTATTCCGTCGTCCAATTAATCAGATTGCAGAAGGTGCCTGAATGAGCAACATCTCATCTGCCACCCAGGAGATCTATCCACAGGTGAAGATCGTCTCAATCAGGATGATGAAACCTGAAACAACGGAAAAACTTCTCAATATGATTGTGAAAGTTCCCGGCATCAGACGAATTCTTCTTAGAGGACAGAATATTCCTAAAACTGTTCCGTACGGTCCGGCCAGGGGAATTGAGAATACTACAGATTTTAAGACCGCCGTTACCGTTGCAGGCACTGATGTTGACATCAGACTCATGGTCGGTGATATCATTCTTGAACTTGAGGAAGCCTCTGTTGTAGACCGGATTGCAGAGACCTGTAATGAGTTCTTCACTAACTTCGGATTTTACATCCAGAAAGGGACCTTCATCAAACCAAATCCGACCATGGTTGACTACGCTAAGTACGGTCCGAAAATGGAGCCTGATTTGATCGGACTGTGCGATCCGAAACGTAAAGATAAACCCGTTAATATCGGCAGATATGAACAACAGGCCTCATTTTCAGGACATTGTGAGAACAACATGCTTGAAGGGTAGGTGAAGAGATGACATATACTCCCAATTACGGTCCTGGAACTTCAAAGGTTGCAATTAATCGCCGTAAACAGATGAATCCCGAGCATCACCTGAAGAAGATGCGGACCATCACTGATGAGGACATTATTCTCATTCTTGGACATCGCTCTCCTGGTGAGGCATACCGGAGTGTCCATCCACCGATTCAGGAGACAACCGAACCAGACTGCCCAATGCGGAGACTGGTAAAACCGACCGATGGTGCCCAGCATGGGGACCGGGTCAGATATGTACAGTTTGCAGATTCCATGTACAACGCTCCGTGTCAGCCATATCAACGCACGTACTCTGAAATGTACCGATTTAGGGGAATAGATCCTGGAACTTTGTCAGGCAGGCAGATCGTTGAATGCAGAGAAAGGGATCTCGAACAGTACTGCTCAACTCTGATGGAGACCGAGATGTTTGATCCGGCCCGGGTGAGTCTTCGTGGGGCAACGGTGCATGGTCACTCACTCCGGCTCTCTGAAGATGGGATGCAGTTTGATGCAATTCAGCGATGTACGCTTGGAAGTGACGGGATCGTATATTATGTCAAGAATCAGATCGGAGTCCCACTGGATCGCAAGGTCCCAGTCGGAAAGCCACTGGATGATGACTGGCTTCAGGAAAACAGTACGATCTTCCACTCCCTTCTGGGTAACCCGCTTCGTGAAGATCCTGAATATATTGAATATCTGCAGCGGATTCACACACTCCGTACTAAATACGGATTTATGCCCAGGGAGGTGAAGAAATGACCCATGTTGAGAAGACACAGAAAAAATTCCTCAAGGCTCTGAAAGAGAAATTTGCCGGCCAGGATGTAGAATCCCAGAAAACCAGTTTTTATCATTTTGATGGTGTTCACCAGTCTCCCAGAAAACGAGAATTCATCAAGATTAACGAGGAGATCGTCAACAAACGTGGTATCTCCATGTATGATCCTGACCACTGTCATCTGGGAGGAATCCCAATGGGTCAGAGGCAGCTGATGACCTACGAGGTCTCGGGGACTGGAACCTTTGTGGAGGGTGATGATCTTCACTTTGTCAACAACTCGGCTATGCAACAGATGTGGGATGATATCAGACGAACCATCATCGTCGGAATGGATATGGCCCACAACACCCTGCAAAAACGTCTTGGTTTAGAGGTGACTCCTGAAACTATCAACGAGTATCTTCACATTCTCAATCATGCATTGCCAGGCGGTGCTGTTGTTCAGGAACATATGGTTGAGACAAATCCGGGTCTCGTTGATGACTGTTATGTGAAAATCTTCACAGGAGATGATGAAGTCGCAGACCAGATCGATCCTCAATACCTCCTCAACATCGAGAAACTCTTCCCTAAAAAACAGGCTGAAGTGCTGAAAGCAGAAGTGGGAAAGTCGATGTACCAGGCTATACACGTCCCGACCATTGTTGGTCGTGTCTGTGATGGTGGAACAACCAGCAGGTGGTCAGCAATGCAGATCGGTATGTCATTTATTGCGGCTTACCGGACCTGTGCCGGTGAAGCAGCAGTTGCCGATCTCTCGTATGCGGCTAAGCATGCCGGCGTTATTCAGATGGGAACTCATCTTCCCGCACGGCGTGCCCGTGGACCAAATGAGCCGGGCGGTATCAAGTTTGGTCTTTTCTGTGATATCATTCAGGCAAACCGTAAGTACCCTGATGATCCGGCAAAGGCAGCACTTGAGCAGGTAGCTGCAGGTGCAGTCCTCTTTGATCAGATCTGGCTTGGTTCATATATGTCAGGCGGGGTCGGATTCACCCAGTATGCAACCGCTGCGTACACTGACAACATTTTAGATGATTACACGTACTACGGGATGGACTATCTCAAAGACAAGTACGGGTATGATTACACCCAGCCCGGTCCTGATAAGACGATCAAACCAACGCAGGAGATTGTTAATGACATTGGGACTGAAGTGACCCTCTATGGTCTCGAACAGTATGAGCAGTTTCCAACCCTTATGGAAGACCATTTTGGTGGTTCCCAGCGTGCAGCAGTTCTCGCTGCTGCATCAGGAATCAGTGTTTCAATGGCTACCGGAAACTCGAATGCCGGTCTGAACGCCTGGTACCTCTCAATGATTGTTCATAAGGATGCCTGGTCCCGGCTTGGATTTTTCGGATATGATCTTCAGGATCAATGTGGGTCATCGAACTCCCTTTCGATTGAACCTGACCGGGGAGCAATGGGTGAACTTCGTGGTCCTAACTATCCAAACTACGCAATGAACGTGGGACACCAGGGGGAGTATGCAGCTATCGTCGGTGCTGCTCACTTTGGGCGGGCTGATCCTTTCTGTTACGATCCCAGGGTGAAGATTACATTTGCGGATCCGTCTCTGCAGTTTGACTTTTCAGAGCCGAGAAAAGAGTTTGCCAAAGGAGCTATCCGGGAGTTTGAACCGGCAGGGGAGCGATCCCTGATCATCCCAGCACGATAACATTCCTACTTTTACTCGTACATGTCCCTATACCGGGGGTACATCCCCCGGATATATACATAAAAAATTATCCTTCCAGAGGAATTGTTGTAAGTTTCACGTTTTCTACGCCTTTTTGAGCCATCAATCGTTCAGCAACTTCTTTTACTTCTGCAGCATCACCCTTTACAAGAAGAACTTCTACACAACGGGTATGCGAGACATGTGAGTGCAGTGATGCTTGGATCACACCCATATAATCATGCTGAATATCAGTAATCGCAGCGACGAGGTTGCGTTGATGATGATCATAAACGATGGTAATAACTCCCTGACGAGGACCTGAAAGATCAGCCATCCATTTGTAATATGTGATGTATGATCTGATTGCATCGCGTATACCTTCAGACCGTGAAGAATACCCGCGTTTCTTTAAAATCTGATCAAAACTGGTGAGAAGATTTGATGGAAGTGAGACACCGATACGGGAGAGATCACTCTCCTGTAGGTTGTCATCCTCGGTTGCTGAAAATGGATCTTCGGGCATATACAGATACTATATGAGGCAATGAATATAATTCCATACACCTTATTCATGGTTTCGTTCTCGTACCAACAGCACAAAAAAAGAAAAAAAAAGAATAAATAATATCTCTTTATTGGTATCTGATCCAGCAGACGAGTGGAATTATAATTATATATCCCAGAGATATAGTAAGAAACCTGATGTCCATCCTGGACAGTGCCTTTTTGCAGATATACAAATACGTTCCCCTTCCGTATCCACGACAGAGCATGCTCATATAGGTCCGTTCGCCCTGCTCAAATGAACGAATAAACATTGTACCAAGAGTATAGCCCATCTGGGTGATTCTGTACCGATATGAAAGTGACCTGTCAAACGGATCAAAACATTTACTCTGAAATGTTTCATGGATCTTCTGGTACATCTGTCCAAATACAAACAGGTATCTGATCATCATTCCGAGAGCCAGTACAAAATCAGGTGGCATTTTTAGCCTGGCTGCTCCATCTAACAGATCCTGTAGGGTGGTCGTACAGGAGAGCAGAATGATAAACGAGAAACATACAAGAAATTTCAGGAGCAGAATCGAGGCAAAGTGAACAGACTCAGTGTAGATATTTACTCCCAAAGGAAGTGCGTAAAACACATGGTATTCGGTGTAATACTTATTTGTAAAAAAGATCTGAAACCCGCATATCATAAATCCAAACGGAAGAGCGGTTACTAGCCGCGAAAAATAGATGCGGTATGGAAGACGGGTTATGATCCAGAGCAGAGCCAGATAAAGCATAAACAAGCCAGCAACAGGATAAACAACCGATGAATATGGGACGGATACCATTGCAACAACCGTCGCACAGACTACAATAAATTTAACCCGTGCATCCAGGAGGTGAAAAAAACTCTGCTGATTTGCATACTGTTCAAGCGAAAAGAGTTCTTCTATCATGATATCTTCCCAAAGGCTTTGAGCAGGGCTACTTCTGTCTCTTCATACGTGAATCCCATCTCAACCGGCACCCCGTGCATCTGCAAGGACTTCAGAAGTTTTGGAAGAACGGGAATGTCCAATCTCACAGATTTTAGAAGTTCTGACTGTGAAAAGATCTCGTCAATAGATCCCTGGGCTATACATCTCCCTTTATCCATAACATACACAATCTGGGCAAGTTCAGAGACCAATCCTATGTCATGAGTCGAAAATATGACGGTTATTCCGTACCTGGTTGCAAATTCTTTTATATATCCAACAAGTTCTTGCACTCCTGCAGGATCAAGCCCTGCAGTTGGTTCGTCGAGCACAAGCACCTCAGGTTCCATTGCTAATATTCCGGCAATTGCAACACGCTTCTTTTCACCACCAGATAGCCGATGAGGAACCCTATGCCTGTAGTCTTCCAGGTTTACGATTTTAAGTGCTTCACAGACCCGGTGCTCGACAGTATCAGGATCCAATCCAAGGTTCATTGGGCCGAATGCAACATCCTGCTCAACGGTAGGAGAAAATATCTGATCATCGGGATTTTGAAAGACAATACCCACTTTTTTTCTGATGTTTCTGATATTATCTGTTCTGATTGGCTCACCATTAACTAAAACCATTCCTGAAGAGGGTTTTAGTATCCCATTCAGATGTTTGAATAATGTGCTTTTTCCTGCACCGTTAGGACCGATAACTGCAATCCGGCAATTTCGTGGTGCAATAAAATTGATTCCTTCAAGAGCCGTGATTGATCCCGAATATATATGACAGAGATCTCGTG
>NZ_DATMYY010000002.1:0-4199 GCF_035560735.1 Methanospirillum sp. | reverse complement strand
CAGATTTTCCATTATACTCTTCAGAATTTGAGTAAATTGTAATAATCAAAGGAACCGTAGTCAGAGCATCATTAAAGCACGGACTCATCTCACGTTGAAATGACATGAAAGAGACAAGTTCAATAAATGGCCGTTCGTCATCAGGTAATTGGCCATACTCTTTCAGATCTTCTGCATAGGAGGAGGTTTTTGCAAGGTCCTCTTCAAAGTAGAGGATGATAGATACATCACCCTTTCGGGCAATTGCTTCCAGAACCCTAATATCAACTTTTTTTCCGACTTCAAGTCCAGCCGGAGAATCTTGAATCACCATATTCATTACCCTTGTGAATGAATCGCCTCGATCATTCTTTCTAGAACTTCACGACGTTTCTTTGACTCTTTCTTCATATCCCTGAGTGCATCCAGCATATCAGTCTGAGTCTTCAGGGAACGTTTCTGAAGTTTAAGCATCTCACGCATGTACTCAAGTGCAAGTTCTGATCTGACAAACATCTCTTTCTGAAAATCACCAAAGTGAGGCTCAAAGTGTGCATATTCCCCAACATAAGGCAAATCAGTGACTTCAATGGTGTGAACCTCAATTAGGGGTTCATCTTTTGCATACAAATCAGTAACAAACTGATCGAGCGCCAGTTCATCACCTTCCGCGATAATAGATACCCGGCCATCAGGCTCATTAGTTGCATATCCGGTTACACAGTACCTGTTGGCGATAAGGCGTGCATATCCCCGGTAGCCGACTCCCTGAACTCTGCCTGAAACCAGGATGCTCAATCGTTTCTGCATAAGACTTCGGTGGTACCAACTCGTAAGTCGGGAGAGCGGTTGAACATTTCGAACCTGTTTGCAGGTTCTGAAAAAAAGAACTCAAGGGAGAAGGGTCAGATCAATCTCTACTGCAGAAACTGGTTGATCAATGTCAAAAGCACTGAGCACTGCGGGATGAATCTCACCAAACATACCAATCACCTTTCCATCGACGACAATATCAGCACGTCTGCCATCGATGAAGGCTGGATCAGAACTTACAGCTACCTCATATGTAAGTCCCATCTCACGACAGACCGCATCCGCTGTTGCATAGGCCTCCGAGAAATCTGCTCCGGGATGAGTTGAAGAGAGAGCTATTTTCTGACCAGTCTTCAAATCTCTAACAACATCACCGACATGAAAGATCTTCTGAGGGAGTTCACGACGTTTGTTGATTCTGAAAAGGTCAAGAAGTAATGGAAGGATATCAGTCCTGACAAGAGTCTGGTCTTCACTGATTGGGTGAAGAACACGAAGAACTCCGGGGTGTGCGGGCCGCTGCATATTTACATACATCACTCCATCATTGGAGAGTGTAAATGGCATAACCTCCTGATATCCTAGTCCACAGCAGATTTCACGAAGGAGACCGGCACGAACCATGACAGGGTGTTCACACCCGAGAGTCGGTGCACGTGGAAGCACAGTGTCAAGGTTATCAAACCCAAACCCAATTGCAACATCCTCGAAAACATCCCAATCATGCATGATGTCAGCTCTGTAACACGGAATGTTCACCCGGACTGTGTCTGATCCGGCAGCCTCAGCACCATACCTCATTTTTTTGAGTACCTCGGCCATCTCTTTCGCAGAAAGACTACAGCCGATTAATTTGTTACACGCTGCAACGCTTATTACACGTTCGGCAGGTGCAAGATCAGGACATGGTTTGCCGTTTATCAACACCGCTTCACAGGTTCCTCCTGCAGAAATGAGTGCTGAGGTGATAACTTTCACTGCAGTCATGACTGCACGCTCATCAGTACCTGTCACGTCAAGGAGCAGGTTCCTGCTCTTTTCGGTCACACGGGTCAATTCACCGTTGATGATTGGCGGGAAGGAGAGAACATTGCCTTTTGCATCCTCTATCAGGGGCATGAGAGGTTTACCTGCCACAATATGAGCATAATCCCGACCCTTTGGATGTTTCTCCATGATCTCGGCAAGTGTCATCTCCTCTGAAAAATCAAGAGGAACAAATGAACGGGTTATCGGAGCACCATAGTACCTGAACGGCGGGGTGATCTTGTCAAGATCATGAATGCCGATCGCGACCTTTGAGCGACCTCTTCCTACCACCCAGTGAAGTGCCTCCTGAACTCCCATGAGGCTGATGATCGCTTCATTATCAAGAGAGATATTCCTGATAACTGCTGACCCAAGGTATGGCCTGATATTTTTCAGATTCTCATCGACTGTAAACTGGAGAGACGGGGGTGCCACCGGATACTTCTCTTCTCCTGATTCTAGGCCCAGGAATCCTCGCATGGCTCTGGCTACACCTTCAGTCGAGTAGAGATCTACCCGGTCAGGGAAGAACTCAACATCAACCTGCTCTTCAAGAACACGTTCAATATCGCAGCCTATCATCGGAAGTCTTTCGATAATCGTCTTCCGGTCAGTTCCCGTGAGTCGTTCAAGGTATTTGTATGGGAGTGATACAACCGGCATCAGTAATCACCTCCATTCATGACCGGTGTCCGACGAACCCAATCGATATCACTTTGGTAGAGTTCACGGAGATCAGAGAGACCCATTCTGAGCATGGCGACCCGTGAGACACCAAGACCCCAGGCTAGAACCGGACTTGTAATTCCCCAAGGGGCAGTAACTTCTTCCCTGAATATCCCTGCTCCTCCAAGTTCAACCCAGCCAAGGCCATCGATCCAGACCTCAGGTTCAACACTTGGTTCAGTATACGGAAAGTATGCAGGCCTGAATCGTACATTTGAAAAGCCCATTCTTCCGTAGAATTCTTTGAGGTACCCGAGCAGATGACGGAAACTCACATCCTCATCCATTACTATTCCTTCGAGTTGTTCAAATTCAGGAAGATGGGTTGGATCAATTGTCTCTCTCCGGTATACCCTGCCAATGCAGAATGCTTTTTCAGGTGGATTCGGATGAGTTGCAAGATGCTGTATTGAGAGTGAGGTTGTGTGGGTCCTGAGCACTGTTGCCTTTGCTTTTTCAGGATCCCAATTTCCACCCCATCCACACGATGATGTATCACCACCATGTTCATGAATGTCCCTAACTTTTTCCCATCCGCCTGGAAGCTCTGACCGCTCCTTGAGGTGAAAAGTGTCCTGCATCTCTCTTGCCGGGTGATCCTGTGGCTGGAAGAGAGCGTCAAAGTTCCAGAATGCTCCCTGGACAACCGAACCGTAAAGTTCGGTAAATCCCATATCAAGGAGAATTCTCCGCATCTCGTTAATGAGCCGCTGATAGGGATGGATCTTGCCGGGCCAGACCGGACGGGGTTTCTTGGTGATATCATACCTGCGAAGGGTAAGATCTCGCCAGGCTCCTGAACTGATCTGATCGCTGGTCAATGTCCCGGTCTCTTCAACCAGAGTCAGACCCGATGCTGCGAGTTTTTTTCCCTCATCCGTAATACTGATGGAATACTGGACAGACTCTTCTTCTTCTGCCAGCCCTCGTTTAAGAAGTTCTTTTCGAACTTCTGGTGCGGCCAAATCAGGTGAAGAGAGCCCTAATTCTATAGGGGATTTTTCAGCACTACCAATTTTGATTACTGAACCACCTTCGATCTTCACCCACCCTAATCGCTTCATCCATCCAAGACCGATTTTTGCATGAGGGTGCTTATTGAGATCTGCAATCGGTGAGGATTCGGAAAAAGACTCATAAAGCTGGCGTTCAGGTAATCCTTCGGAACTGTAGCGGGACCCTTCATCAGTGAGAATCAGTCTTGAACTAACGTTTCGTTCAACAATTGCCAAACCTTTCTGTGAGAGCAGACCTCCATACTGAATGACTGATTCAGCAGGGCGATCCAGTGCCTGGGCCAGTTTTTCCGGGCTAGCTGATCCGATGTTATTCAGTTCAAGAAGCAATCGCTTCTCATTCAATGCTAATTGCATACTCCCCTCCTAGATAAAAGGGGAGATATCATCGTTATGACCGGTGATTGGTGAATTATTGTATCATACATGGGTTAATCTCCTGAAAACCTGAACAGTGGTAATCGATTATTACAGGGGCCCGGATAGAACCAGACCCCTATCTAAACGAAAAAAATGAACCGAAGAAGAATAAGGGAGTATATCCCGAGCTCCGCATAAGTAAACCTAGTATTTGTTGAAGGTGATCACTTATTATAGAATGGGTTAGACTCCCTTAACAACAAATATCACTAGAAC
>NZ_DATMYY010000001.1:0-2571 GCF_035560735.1 Methanospirillum sp. | reverse complement strand
TAATAGCACAAGATATCATCTGATATGTCGTATCTGCAATGCCATAGATATTGCCAAATTTATGGAATTTATTAGCTGGGAAATATATGGTCTGGGGAAACCTCATTGTAATGGACTCATCAATACTATTCTATGACACCCCCTCCTCGTGATATCTACCTCAATAACGCTGCAACAACCTGGCCAAAACCAGAACGGGTAATCGATGCTGTACAGGCTCATCTTCACAGATTTCCAGGTGAATCCGGACGTTCAACCGATGAACTTACCGTTGATCCGGTTCAGGAAGCACGAGAGAGTGTATCTGATTTTTTGGGTTGTAAGGATCCTGATCATTTGATCTTCACTTCGGGTGCTACTCAGTCGCTGAATATGTTGATTCATGGATTTGCAGCTGGGCAGGAGGGTATGTTTCATGTCATTACCACGGATTTGGATCACAACTCAGTCCTGAGGCCGCTTACAACCCTTGCTGATAATAATCAAATTGAGGTCTCGGTTATCGCATCACGAGATGGATATATTCGCCCGTCTGACATTATCAGTGCAATAAGGGATGATACGCGTCTCCTCGTCATAAATCAGGGGAGTAATGTTCTTGGGACCGTTCAGAATATTCATGAGATACATTCTGCTCTCAAGCAGGCTGATTTATTCATGATAGTTGATGGATCACAGACAGCAGGGCAGATACCTGTTGATCTCACAAGACTTGGTGCTGATGCCTTTGTGTTTACCGGGCATAAATACCTCTTTGGTATGCCCGGAATAGGAGGATTCTGGATCCGCGATCCTGATGTCATACAACCTATAATACAAGGAGGAACTGGCACAAATTCGGCGAATCTTCGGCAACCATCTGCTCTTCCCGAACGATATGAAGCAGGAACTCCAAATTATCCCGGAATCGTATCGCTTGAGGCGGGAATATCCTACCTGCGTGAGATTGGCTACTCTCGCATCGCTGATCATCAGAGAAAGTGTATTGACGCTTTTTATGAACCCTTAAAGGATTCAGATCAGATAATCAGATATCATCCTTCACCCGATATTCCGGTTTTTCCGATCAACATCAAAGGAATGGATCCCGATACCGCAGGGTTTGTAATCAGGACTACATATGGGATCATTACGAGAACTGGTCTTCACTGTGCCCCACTTATTCATGCTAAAATCACCGATGGAAAAGGGTGTGTGAGATTAAGTCCATCTATACTCACTGATCCATCAGACTGTAGATTCGCTGGTGAAGTTCTTGCATCATTGGGTGATCAGGTTCAGTCTGCAGGAACTACATTTAAGGCTAGTCAGTAAATCTGGAATTGCTCTTCCTTGATGAAATGCCCATTAATTCCAATGTTTGCAGCCAGTCAGCGTCCTGGGTATTAACAGTGAGCGTGATCATCTTTTCACGTTCTTTTTTTGAGAGTAATGAAATCCGGAGGCAGGGAACTGGTTTGGGCTCTTCCTTCTTTTTGCATATGATCATGGTTACTGAGTAATCATCTGTAAAGAGATCGGGAATTCGCTCTACCTGCTTTATGGTAAATCCACAATCCTGGAGAGAGCGAAGATACTCGTCTGAAAGAAATGACTGCTTCTTGCCCCTGTGAGACTTCCACTCTGGTTCTTCACCAATCATCCACATTCTGCTCTCTAACTGGGAAAGAGGGTTGTTAGCAATCTCGTTATCACCAGACTGGATATTGACAAAGATTCCTCCCGGAGCTAGAGCATTATAGATTTTAGGAATCATTGAGGTATTCTTTCCGCTTGGGTTAGATGATGAAAGGATGAGATTATATCCGGCTCCAAGTTCATCAGTAAAGAAGTTTCCAGGACATACTTTCACCTGCTCATCCATATCATGAGCAATTATATAATCACATGCTGTATCCGTTACTTCAGGTAGATCAAATACAATACATGTGAGATCCTGTTTCAGGGAGGCTAGGGCAATGGAATAAAGTCCGTGACCTCCGCCGAGATCCAGCATTAGTCGAGCAGAGAGAAATTCAGGAAGTGCAACTATAGACCTGATAACCTGCTGAAGTCTTCCGGTCATTGCGTTCTCTGCCATCGGAGGCAGGCACATATCGCAGAAAAACTCCTTTTTATCATATATCACTGGCCCATTTTTTATAACATCAGGGAGATGCACCCAGAGTTCAGAGATCTTTTTCTTAATCTTCTCCAGATATGCCCCCTGATAATACGGGGATACCGATGAGAAGTAAGTGGAAGCTAACTGTGTATTCTGATATAATCCATTATTCTCACTGATAAAGTTACAATCTACAAGAATTCGCAAGAGCGGGGGAAGCATCTCATGACGGGGAATAACCTTGCTGAGTTCAGTAATGGAGGTCGGTGTATCCAGATAATCGAATAGTTTTAATTCAAGTGCAGCGAGAAGAGAGTAAAACTGCTGTGTTTCAGCAGCCATCCTGTTTACAGTTTGAAAAAGCAGGTGTGGCTCTGTCGGGGGATTTGTAATAAACACCCGTTGCTTGTTTCGATTACTTTGGTTTCCTTTTTGATATTGTGGAGAGGATATGGCAGATGATATTT